>JAAAOD010000050.1 GCA_009908535.1 Verrucomicrobiota bacterium | reverse complement strand
CTCTGGAGCTCGAGCCTCCTGTATCCGGAAAAATACGACGGAGAGCGGGAAACGAGCGGAAGCGCCTTCTTTACCTATGCGATCGCCTGGGGGGTGAACGAGGGGATCCTCGATGCGGAGATTTTCGGTCCCGTTATTGAAAAAGCATGGGAAGGCCTGACCACCATGCTCAACCGCAACGGAACCCTGGATTTCATTCAACAGATCGGCGCCGGTCCCGCGCGGAACAACGGGGAATTCACGGACAAGGATTACGGCTACGGGGCCTTCCTGCTCGCCGGTATCGAGATGATCCGTTATTACGGGAACGGGAATGACTCCGGTCCCCGCGGTCCCTATGTACGCATGGAAGCGGGCAGCCTTGCCGTCATCGGGGAGCCGGGCGCGTGGGAACTCGTGGACGACTTTGAAGGCGGCTTCAACTGGAGTGTGCGGAAAAATGTGTCCTATTCGGAAGACCTCGTCAGCGATCCGTTTGATCCGGCGGGCTCCCGGGTCTTCTCGATCTACACCGGCAATTCGACCCCGGGCGAATATCGGGCAACGACGCGGATTCCCTCCATTCCGGAGGGCGGAACGGCCACCGTGTATCAGCGTTTCAGCTACGATAATCCAGAGATCGACGTTCTCATGGGCGTTTCCGATGTGTCCGTCGTCGATAACTACAGCGACTACGAGAACGGCCTCCGCGTTTATTATGAATACAACCAGATGGAGGCCCGGTCGGGAGGAAGGTATGAGCGCATCGGTGATGACCTCCTGCAGCTGGAGACCTGGTACGAGGCCTGGACGGTCATTGATAACGAGGCCGACACCTACGATGTCTACCTGAAGGGCGGCGGAAACTATCCCGAAATCACCCTGCTCGCCAGTGACATCCCTTTCCGCAATGGCACGAACAGCAGCATCCTGTCCTACGCCATCTCCTACAACACGGACTGGTGCGAGGGTACTTTCTATCTCGACGACGTCTACATCGACCAAGGCGGCGTCAACCTGACGCGCCCGGTCAATGTCCGCCAGCCTTTCTACAGCCCTTGGTCGGAAGTGGGGCGCGATTCGGAAACAAAGGCGAAAAGCACGCCCGCCGGGACTCTCTGGGACCATGCCTTTCCGTGGGTCTACCACTGGCAACTCGGGAGCTGGTGCTATGTCCAGCCGCAGGAGGTTGATCAAGGCGGATGGTGGATGTGGAGCCTCGATTCGGCCGGATGGGTCTGGATCTCCACCGCCTGGCCCGGATTGGCCTACGAGGTGAACCAGGCAAGCTGGTTCGTCCTCGGCTGATCCGTGCCTGCAAGCTTTCCTCCTTGAGGAGGAGCTATTCTCCTCCTGGAAATTGAACTAAATGATTGTCAACCCTCAAATGAGGGGTAGAAGGTTCGTTCGTGTGTCCATTGGCGCCAGATTCCAAAATCGAGCTTCGCCGGCTTCTCAGGGAAGCAGAGGGGGACCCTGCCGCCGTTCTTACCGAGTGTGACGCCCTCGAGGCAGGCGGGGGCCTCGAAAGCGCGGCGGAATTCGGTGCTCTTGCCTACGCCCGCGCGAAAGCGTTTTGGCGCAAAGGGGATTTCACCCGTGCTTTGTCAGCGACGGAGGCCTCCATCCAGCAGCTAAGAGCTGCCGGTAGGCAATGTATTCTCAACGAGGCCGAACTCATGCGCGGGACCATCCTCATCAATCTTTCCCGCTACAATGAAGCCTTGCCGGTGCTGATGGATGCGGCTGCTTATTTCGAGGAGGCAGGCTTCCATGAGGGAATCGGGCGGGCCTACGGGAGTCTTGGCCTGTTGTATGCCGGAACCGGGGATGGGGACGCGGCCCTGGCTTCCTACCATCAAGCTATTGAAGCCTTTGAAAAGGCCGGTAATCCCGGACTAGCCGCCAGGGTTCGCAGCAACACGGCTGATTACTATCTGCATCACGGGGACGCCCGTGAAGCCCTTCATGTATCTATGGAGGCTTATCATTACTTTCGTGACCATGGCAGTCCCTACGAGATCGCCATGGTCGCCAATAATCTTGGAACCTCCCTCGTTCGCCTTGGTCGGCATGAGGAAGCCATCGCCTTTTTCGAGGAGGCGCTGCATCACCGCTTGAAGATGGGCAATCCGGAGGATATCAGCTTGTCCACCTTTCAGATAATCAACGCCCTGGTCCAAAGGGGCGACCATCAGAAGGCAAAATCGGCCCTCCGCCATTTCGATGATCTCCTCGATAGGGGAGCGGACGACAAAGTGGACTTTTTCCATAAAGCATCGCTGGCGGCCATTGCCGCCGATCCCGAAAATCCCGACCATGACCTGACAAAAGCCGCCGCGTTCTACGAAGAGGCGCTCGCTCTGGCCGAAGACCACATCGCCACCTTTCCCATCATCGACCTGATGAAAATGCTGGTGGACGTTTATGAAAGGAACGGGGAGGCAGGCCATGCCCTGCGGGCGTTAAAGGCATTGAGGGAGAAGGAGAAGGGGATGTTCAAGGAGTCCGCCAAGGACCAAACCTTGCGCTTGAGCCAGCTGATCGACCTGCACGCCGTACGAATCCAGGCACAGGAGGAGGAGAAAAAGCGAAAGGAAATCGAGCAACTCCACGACTCCCTCGCCCAGAAAAGCGAAGCGCTGCAGCGATCCAATGACCGGCTTTTGAAGCTTTACGAACTGCAGAAGGAATTTGTTGGCATTGCCGCCCATGACATCCGTTCCCCTCTGGCCAATATCGTGAGCCTTTCGCAACTCATCGAAGCGGATCCGAAGAATGTCGAGGAGGTCCGTGATCTCAATGGGCGCATCGGGGAAACCGCAAACTCCCTGATCGCCCTTGTGGAGGAATTGCTGACCATACAAGAGATCGAAAACCATTCCTTTACCGCCACGGAAGAACCCTGCGATCTGCTGCAAATGGCCGGGCGCGCCTGGCAAAGCGTGGAGGATCTGGCGCGCAGGAAAAGGATTCAGCCGGTTTATGCCCCCCGGGAGACCATCAACGCCATGGCCGACCAGAAACTCCTCCAACGCGTCCTCTTCAACCTTATCCACAACGCCATCAAATACAGCCCTCCGGAATCCACCGTGTCCATCGAAGCATCCCGGAAGGAAAACGGGGTCTTCCTCTCCATCCGCGACAGCGGTCCCGGCATCCGTCGCGATGAAATGCCCAAACTTTTCCAGAAGTTCGTGAAACTTCATAAAGAGGCCTATGGGGAAGCTTCTTCCGGTCTCGGCCTCTACATTGCCAGCAAATTGATGGAAAAAATGAAGGGGCGGATCTGGTGCGAAAGCGACGGTCAAAACGGTGCCACTTTCTACCTGCTGTTGCCGGTCGCGTCAGACGCCCCCGCGCCCGGTTCCTTGAACTGCAGTGGTTCCGCAGGAGGGTGAAAAAGGAGCCTATCGTTTCGAGCGTTTTTCGGGCCTGAAATAGCTGGTTAGGGCTTGGAAATCCGTGATTAACGTTATCAAGCTGTCAAAGAAGAGAGTTTTCATTTGGTCCGCCCCCTGCTTTTACCCCTTGCCTGCTTCGCCATGGTGGCGCTGATCGCCTTCGCGGCTATGTGGCGGTATGATGCCATTTCCGGGGAAAAGGTCCACGGGGTTCCGGAACAAGGGGTAACGAGGGCGGAGGTTTTCTCGGCCTGCCGCGACCATCTGCGCGAGGCGGACGCGGAGGCGGTGGCGGCCCTCTCCCGGCGTGCCGAGGAATTCGCGGATTTCATCAACGAGCGGAAAGCGGGCGCGGGGCCGTTTTCGAGGGAAATGGTCTCGCTGCGGGGGAAGTGGGCCGTCGTCAAATCCTACCTTCCGTTTACGAAGCCGTCGTCCCACGAGGGATACGTGATGCGGAAATTCGAGGAGCACATCTTCTCGAAGGAAGAGCTGGCGATGGCTTTGCGGCGGACCGTGGAAGCCAGCGTGCGGGATCTGAAAGGCATCGAGAACGAACTCGCTGTTTCCCTGCGGCAGGAGATCCTTGGCCGTTCGCTGGCTCCCGATGAAATCCCGCTCGCCGTCGGCGAGTTCCGGGCCGCCGTGGATCGCCTCGTCGCGGCCTCGCAATGGGATGCCGCCAAGAGCGCGGGCCGTCTTGTCGTTTCGGAAGTGGCGGCCCAGGTGGGCACGCAGGTCCTCGTTCGCCTCGGGGTTTCGGCGGGGATCCTCGGGGTGGGGGCGGCGAATTCATGGTGGTCCTTCGGGGCCGCCTTCGGCATCGGCCTCGTCGTTGACGTGGTGTGGGAGTGGATCGATAATCCGGCAAAGGATATTGAGCGGGAGATGCTCGCCGTCCTCGAAAAGCTTTCGGAGAAGGCATCCGTCGCCATGGAAATGGAAATGCAGAGGATCCTGAACCAACGCAGCCGCTTGTGGGACCGGACCGTGGCGGAGATGGTGCGATGATGAAACGAAGGCGGATCTTCATGCCCCTCGTTCTGCTGTGCCTTGCCACAACCCTTGCGGCGGGACCCGCCGGAACGGCCATTCGCGAGACCGCCGAGGCCATCCTCGGCAAATTCGGTCGCGGCGCCGCCGGACAGACTGCGGAGGAAGTCGCGGAGAAGACCGCCCGTGCGGTCGCGACCCACGGCGAGGACGCTTTGCCCTTTCTGCGCGGTGCCGGCCATCGCGGCTTTGCGGTTCTCCGCGAAGCCGGGGAGCAGGCCCCGGAGGTCCTCGGGCTCTACGCCCGCCGCGGCGACGAGGCCCTCTGGATTGTTTCCGAACCGCGCAAGCTCGCCCTCTTCCTCCAGCACGGGGACACGGCGGCGGATGCCATGTTGCGTCATCCGGCCATCGCCGATTCCCTCATCCGGCAATTCGGCGACGAAGGTGCCGCCGCCCTCCTTCAGCTCTCGCGGCAGAACGCCCAGCGCCTGAAGATCACCGTGGAGGAAGGTCTCTTCCGCGCGGCACCCCGAGGTCCCGAACTGCTCGGGGTCATCCGCCGCCACGGCAACAGTGCCATGGATTTTATCTGGAGGCACAAGGGCGCCCTCGCCCTGACCGGCATCCTCGCAACCTTTCTCGCCGACCCCCAGCCCTACATTTCCGGCGCGAAGGAACTCGTCGTCGAACCGGTCGTCCAGCCCATCGCTGAGGGCCTCAACTGGACCCTTCTCCTCCTCGCCGTCCTCCTCCTCGTCTTCCTCCCCACTATCTTGCGCGGGCTCCTGCGCTCGGTTCGCGTCGTCATCGGAAAGTAGCCTTCTTTGCTTCGCTTGTTGACAACTCCGTGTCAGTAAGAAGGGGATGAAGGGGATGCGGACGGGCAAGTGGACAATGCGGCTTGTGGGGCTTTGGGGCTGGCTGGCCGCCGCCGTGGCGGGCCTGCCGGCGGCGGAGGAGGGGGCGGTGGTGCACGAGCTGGAGGCGTTCACGGTGCGGGCGTGGCATTTCGACGGGGTGGACCTGCAATATCCCGGCGACGTGCGGGTGATCGACCGGGAGGCGATCGAGGACTCTTTCACGAGCAGCCTGCCGGAACTGCTGGGGCAGGAGGCGAACGTCCGCATGGAGTCGCTGACCGGGGACCCCACGCAGGGCCAGGTATCGCTGCGGGGTTTCGGGGAAAACAGCGGCCTGCGCGTGCTGGTCGTGGTGGACGGCCAGCGGATCAACCGGCCGGACCTCGGCGGGGTGGAATGGCAACTGGTGCCGCTGGAGGACATCGCCTCGTTGGAGGTGATCCGCGGGGGACAGAATGTACTGTATGGCAACTACGCCCTTGCGGGGGTGATCAAAGTGACGACGCGCCGTGGCGGGCCGGTGCGGACGAACCTGCGCGCGGAAGGGGGGAGCGACGGCTATTCCCGGGGCGCGGTGGATCA
>JAAAOD010000263.1 GCA_009908535.1 Verrucomicrobiota bacterium | reverse complement strand
ACGGTGTCGTGGAAAGCGGCGGGGAAGCGGCGCTCCTGCTTGAATATCTTCCCATGGGCGGCGGCACGGGAAAGGCCCGATACGAGGACCTCGGGCGCGGTCTGGCCAGGGTTCATGAGAAGCGCAAACCAGCCTTCGGCTGGCACCGCGACAACTGGATCGGGTCCACGCCCCAGTACAACGGTTTTGAGGAGGACTGGGTTACTTTCTGGAGGGAAAAGCGTCTGCGCCCGCAGATCGAATGGGCCCGCGATCGGGGACTGCGCCTTCGCGGAGCGGAGGAGCTTCTGGAGGTCCTGCCAGCCTTTTTTGAAAGTTATTCCCCGGAGCCCTCCCTGCTCCACGGCGATCTCTGGAGCGGTAATGTGGAGTTCATGGACGACGGATCCCCGGTCATTTTCGACCCCGCGACCTATTACGGGGACCGCGAGACGGACCTCGCCATGACCGAGATGTATCGTCGGCGTCGCGATCTCTACAACCTCTACCACCTGCTCAACCACTACAACCTCTTCGGCGGCGGTTACGGGGCCAGCGCGGAGAGAACCGTTACCTCCCTGGTGCGCGCCTCCGGGTCCTGAAAATTGAAAGGGCGGAAACCCTTACGGATTTCCGCCCCATTTGTTTTCTATTTCAGATCAGCGGAGGATTCCGGTCAGTGCCGAAGAGCCGAAGCGCGGGTAGGACCGCACCGTGGCAAGGCGCTCGGAAAGCGGCGCCGCGCGACGGCCGCGCCGGAGTTTTCCTCCTTTGGTGTTTGTCGTGTTGTTCATGTTTCTGGTTTTTGTTGTGGGCAGCTTCAGAAGAAGCCGCCGGGTTAACAAAAATGTGTAGAGAGCCGAACAACGGGGTGCTCTTAAAGAACTACCATCAATCTGCCAAAAATCCTCCGGCAGTCAAGTCATTGACAGATCGATTCCTACGGATCGCCGGAAACGGGGATGAACGGTCACCTTTACCGATCAGCGGGAGGCGCCCGCCTCTTCCCAGAGTCCCCTCACGATGGCTTCCTCGATATTACCGACCACCACGGCCTTGCCGAACGCTTCGAGCAGGACGTAGCGGAGCATGCCGGCGCGGACCTTTTTATCCCGCCTGGACGCAGCGAGCAGCTCTTCCACGGGCAGCGGCGACCGCAACCGGACAGGAAGATCATAGCGGCGCAGCAGTTTCCCGACCCGCTGGTGGCTTCCGGAAGGAAGCAGGTTCATGCGTTCCGAAAGTTGGGTCGCGAGGAGAAGGCCCACCGCTACGGCCTCGCCGTGGAGGTAGGCGCCGTAGCCGGCCACCGCCTCGATAGCGTGCCCGAAGGTGTGGCCGAGGTTCAACAGGGCCCGGCCCCCGGCCGCGCTTTGCTCGCGTTCATCGGCCCGGACGACGGCCGCCTTCAGGGCGCAGTTGCGCCGCAGGACCACGGGCAGATCCTCGCTGTCGCTTTGCAGGCGCGGTCCTTCTTCCAACTGACGGAACAACTCCGCGTCGCCGAGAAGTCCGTGCTTGATCACCTCGGCCATACCCGCGGCAAATTCACGATCGGGCAGACTGTCGAGCACGGCGGCATCGGCGAAGACCGCCCGCGGCTGGTGAAAGGCCCCGACAAGGTTTTTCCCGGCCTCGATGTTAAGGCCGGTTTTTCCCCCGACGGAGCTGTCCACCATGGCGAGAAGGGTCGTCGGAACCTGGTAAAACCGGATACCCCGCAACCAGGTGGCGGCGGCGAATCCGCCGAGATCCCCGGTAACTCCGCCGCCGACGACAAAAAGAAAACCGTCACGGGGGATGCCCGTCGCCCCCAGAAAATCGCAGCAGCGTTCGAGTTCCGCGAAGGATTTGCTCCCCTCGCCGGAAGGAATCTCGAGGCGGGGCAGGGCACCGAAGATCGTCTCCAGAAAGTCCGGCTGGGCGGCGGCGAACCCGGCATCGACGAGAACCGCTCCCTTGCGGTCGGCCGCCGCTTCCGTCTCTACGGCTTTCCGGATTTCCCCGGTCAGGCCCCGCCCCACATGCAGGGGATACGAACGCTCCCCCAGCTCGACAGTCAGCCTTTCCATTAATCCTCCTCCTCTTCCAGACCGAAAAGGGCGTGCGTGTAGTTGCGGACGGAAAAGGGCTGCAGGTCCTCGGCCTTTTCCCCGAGGCCGACAAAGTAAATCGGCAGGCGCAATTGCCGGTAAATGCCGACGAGAGCGCCCCCGCGGCTCGTGCCGTCCAGCTTGGTGACGATCAGGCCCGTCAGCCCGAAGGCCTCGTGGAAAACCTTCGCCTGTTCGATGGAATTGCTCCCCACACTGCCGTCGATGACCAGCCACGCGTGGCGGAGGGAACCGGGGCTGCGCTTTTCGAGAACGCGGCGGATCTTCCCGAGTTCCTGCATCAGGTGCCCCTTGTTGTGCAGGCGCCCCGCCGTGTCGAGGAGAAGGACGTCCGAGCCGCGGCTGCGGGCGGCCTCGAGCGCGTCAAAGGCCACGGCGGCGGCGTCCGCTCCGTGCTGGCTCGCAATGAGCGGCACCTCCAGCCGCTCGCACCATGTCCGGATCTGCTCGTTGGCCGCCGCCCGGAAGGTGTCACAGGCGCCCACCAGCGGTTGCAGGCCGTCCTCGCGGAAGCGGTGGGCGAGCTTGGCCGCTGTCGTGGTTTTTCCACTACCATTCACGCCGACCAGGGCGATGACCGCCGGCGGCTCCTCCGCCGCGAAGTCGGCTTCCGCCCCCTCGAGAACCTGTTCAAGCACGCGCGCGCCGATGCGCGCGGCCTCCTCGCCGCGAAGGCTCCTGTCCTCCTTGTAGGCGGCCCGGATGGCCTCGAGGACCTCCTCTGTCGTCTCCACGCCGAAGTCAGCCATGTAAAGGGCCTCCTCCAGTTCATCGAGGGTACCGGCGTCGATGGTCTTGCCGCCGAAGAGGCCACCGACCTTGCCGAAGGCTTTCTGAAAGGTGGGGGTCGACTTCTTCAGTCCCTCCTTGAACTTGCGGAAAAAGGACTTCATGTATCGAGCGCGGCCGTACGCAGGGGCCGGTCGAGGGTCAGCTTGAACTGGTCGAGGATCCCGTTAATGAAGCGGCGCGCGTCCGAACTGGAATAGATCTTGGAGAGATCGATCGCCTCGTTGATGGAGACCACCGGGGGAATGTCGCGCCGCTTCAGCATTTCATAAATGGCGAGACGCAGGATGGCGAGATCGACCCGGGCGACCCGCTCGAACTCCCAGTTCCGCAGGTATTGGCGGATCACTGCATCCACTTCCTCGACATGACCGACGGCCCCGTGGATCAGTTCCTCGGCAAAGGCGTAATAATCCCGGGGATGTTCCATTTCACGAAAGAAGAGGCGCAAGGCCTCCCCGAGTTCCTCCTCCCGGTTCATCGACCATTGATACAGGAACTGCATCGCGGCCACACGGTTGTCCCGGCGGCTGCTCATGAGCGTTCCGGACCGTCGTCATCGGAATCGTCGAGGTCCTCCAGTTCGTCGAGAAGATCGTCCTCCTCGCCAAGCCCGTAGAGGTCGTCGAGAAAGCGCATCTGCAGATCGCTGGTCAACCGGGCCATCTCGAGGGCCGCGTGGGCAAACTCCCGCCCGCGCTGGTACTCGCCGCTCACCCGCGCCTCCGCCTGCTCCTTTGTATCGACACAGAGAATACCATTGATCACCGCTGTCTCCTCCCGCAGCGCAACATCCTGCAGCCCCGCCGCCGTCGTCCGCGCGATGAGGCTCGCGTGCTCGGTCTGCCCGCGGATGATCACCCCGAGGGCGATCATGACGTCGAACTGCCCCGTCTGGGCGAGAAGGTTTACCACCTGTGGAATCTCGTTTGAACCCGGAACGCGGACAGTCTCGATATCCCCCTCCGCGACCCCGGCACGCCGAAGCGTCGTAATCGTCGATTCCAGAAGGCTGTTCACCAACTGAAAGTTGTAGCGGGCGGCAATGAGGCCCACCCGTAATCCCTCGCCGTCAACGGCCGGGCTTTCTGGTCGATCCGTACTCATGGGATGTGCAGGAATGTGCTGCGCGGTCCCCTGAGTCAAGGGGACAACGGGCGCGAAAGGGCATATTTACGCGGCTGGCCCCCTTCCCCGCTCCGCACTTGCCTGCCGTCGCCCCGCCTCCATGATGCCGCGAAATGAGGCCATTCCCCGGACCCGTCCCCTATCCGGATCGATGGGATAAAAACAGCATCGAGGAACGGATTCGCAAGGAGCGAAGCCGCCTTGGCTGGGCAAGTGACGGCCACTTCGCTCGGAAGCGACGCAAGCCCCTGCCCTACCGGCTAGCGGAACTGTTCCTGTGCGTCAGCGGGCTCTACCGGCGCGGTCACCGGAATTTCCTCAACCCGCGGTTCCGGGAAATCGAGCATCCGCTTCCCGCATGGCCCGCGGATCTCGACGGATTCCGCCTCCTCCAATTATCCGATCTGCACATCGACCTCGACCCCCGCCTCGTCGATCCTGTCCGGGCCATTCTCCGCCGGACCTTGGCGGACCTCTGTGTCATTACCGGCGATTTCTGGGAAGGCGGCCGCACCGACCACCAAGGCGCTCCCGAAGCCCTTGAGGCGGTCCTCAGGAATCTCCCCCGCGGCGTCGCCGGGCCCTTCGGCGTGCTCGGGAATCACGACGCCATCGCTTGCGGGGCATGGCTTGAATCCCGGGGGCTTCGCATCCTCCTCAACGAGGCGGTGGAAATCCGCCCGGAAGGCATAAATTCCTCCTTCGCCCTCGCCGGGGTCGACGACGCCTATTATTTTGCAAGCGCAGACGTCGCCAGGGCCGCCGCGCAATGTCCTCCTGACCGCTTCCGCCTCCTTCTCAGCCACAGCCCGCAGACGGCCCCGGCGGCGGCCCGTCATGGTTTCAACCTGCTGCTCAGCGGACACACCCACGGGGGCCAGATCCGCTTCCCCGGCGGTTTCGGCCTGCGGTCCATGCCGGGGATTCCGCGAAAATACTTCCGCGGTCTGTGGCAGGAAGGGCTCCTCCGCGGCTACACCTCCTCCGGCACCGGGGCCTGCCACATCCCCCTGCGTTTCCATTGTCCCGGGGAAATCGTCCTGCATCGCCTCCGCAGCCGGCCCGATTGACAACTTCTGAAAGCTTCCGTTACACTCCTTCCAGAATTTGCCAAAGATGGCCATTTCCAATAAACAACGCATCGATCTGGTGGAAGCTTACATCCGTGAACACAAATACGCGGACCTGCACGACCTCGCGGAGAAATTTGAGACCAGTCTGTCCACCATCCGCCGCACCCTCAACGACCTTGAGGCTGCGGGCGTCATCCGGCGCCACCACGGCGGGGCCAGCCTCATCGGGAACGGGAGCGCGGGCGGCTACGATTTCATCACCCAGGATGACAGCCACGCCGAGGAAAAGCGCTGCCTCGCCGCCGCCGTCCGCGACCAGGTCGAAGATGGCATGACCCTTTTCATCGACGGCGGAACGACGACCTATGCCGTCGCCAAGGCCCTGCTCGAACGTCGCCTTATTCTCATTACGAATTCCCTGCCCATCGCGGCCCTCCTCAACGAGGTCAGCAACTGCGAAACCATCGTCACCGGCGGCACCCTCTACAACCGCCTCGGCGTCCTCTGTGGGCACACCTGCGAGGCCACCATCGAGGATATGCACGCCGACCTCGCCATCCTCGGCTGTGCCGGGATCACCGCCGAGGGCATCTGGAACAGCAATGACCTCCTCGCCGGCTATCAGCGGAAAATGGTGCAGTCCGCTGACTCCGCCCTTTTCGTTGCCGACGCCTCCAAACTGGGCCGCCGTGCCCTCGCCCTCAGTCTGCGCTACCAGCCCCGCCTGCACGTGCTCTCGACC
>JAAAOD010000265.1 GCA_009908535.1 Verrucomicrobiota bacterium | reverse complement strand
GGCTTCCAGCGATCCTTCGGGCAGGGCCTCAAGGAAGCGATGCGTCGGCCCCGCTCCGCGGCTCACTGTCCCGCCACGGCCATGGAAGAAGTGCAGGGTGACACCCTGCCGTCGGCCGACTTCGATCAATGCCTCCTGAGCCTGTTGCAGGGCCCACTGGCTGGCCAGAATGCCGCTGTCCTTGTTCGAATCGCTGTAGCCGAGCATGACCTGCTGGCAGGGCCGACCGGAATCCGGGAGGGGCAGCCTCCCGGGATCCCGGTGACTCGCCACCTCTTCGTCGAGGGCGCTGTCGAGACCGGGAAGGCTGTCCCGCGTGATGGGGTGGGAAAGGAATCCTTCCATGATCCCGGCGGCGTTGCGGAGGTCATCGATGGTCTCAAAGAGCGGAACCACCGGCAGAAGGCAGACCGGGCGGCCTTCGGGACCGGCGACAAGAAGCCCGGCTTCCCGGCATAGGAGGTAGACGACAAGGAGATCGCTTACCGACCGGGTCATACTGACGATAAGGGCCCCGATACCACCGCGACCGTAACGGCGCAGGTGCCCGGCCAGCACCGCGTAAGAAGTCACTACCGCCTCCGCCTCCGGGCCGAGGCGGACGCCCTCACGGGTGAACGGCCGCAGGGATTGAAGCTCTTCGGCGAGAAAGCGTTGGCGGCCCTGTTCGCCGGCGTCGCGGAAGGGAGCGGGATCGAGTCCGGCGGCCTCCAGCAGCTGGGTCACCGCCTTCTCGTGAAAGGCGCTGTTCTGCCGCACGTCCAGGCGTGCGAGATGGAAACCGAATACCTGTAATTGTCGTCGCAGCGGGAATACATCTTCCCGATCGATGCGTCCGCCGTCCACCGCTTCCAGCGAGGCGGAAAGCAGTTCGAGGTCCTCCGCCAGCTCCGACGGGAACCGGTACGCCTGCGCCGCGAAGGCCTTGTTTTCCGGCAGGGGGAGGCGGGCCCGCATGAGCAGGACAAGCACGCGCCAGGGTTCCTCCTCGTGATGGGCGAGGCGTTCCTCGATGGCAGGGCCGCAGAGGTGGCGGAGGGTTTTGATCCGGTCCTCGAGGAGGAGCGGGACCGATTGTCCGTAAATGGAGAGGCCGAGACGTTTTTCCGCCTTCGCCAGTTGGCGGTCGAGGACGCGCAGCGCGTTCAGGCGGAGTTCCGCGAGGGTCTCCCTCGTCACCTCCGCCGTGATGAGCGGATGCCCGTCGCGATCGCCTCCGACCCAGGAGCCAAAGCGGAGACGGGGGAAGTGCTGGGCGGCCAGGTTTTCCTCCTCTCCATAGCCGCTGTTCGTCCATGCGGAGCGGAAGCGGTTGTCGATCCGTTGCAGGACCTCGGGAAAGCGCTCCCGGAAATAGTAGAGGGCGTTTTGCCGTTCGGAGCGCACATTCGGTTTGGTGAGAAGGATTTCGCCCGTACGCCAGAGGTGCTCGAGGACCGTCTTGATCTGCTCGCGGATATGTGCCCGCTCCGCGGCGGTGAACATGCTGTTCTCGAGGCGCACGAGAAGGAGGTAAAGTTCGCGGTGCTGGTCGAGGACGGTCCAGCGCTTGGCTTCCGTCGGGTGGCCGGTGAGGACCGGTTCCACTGCCTGGCGGCGCAACCGCTCCAGCACGTCTCCGGCCGGGACGCCCCTGTTGCGCAGATCCCGCAGGTACTGGTTCCAGAGGCCGGACTGGTGGGCTTCCCCAAAGGCGTTTTCGCGGGCGCGAATGGCCTGCTGGGCGGCGTTTTCCTCGACGAGGTTGAGTAATTGGAAGGCGATCGAAATAGCCTGGGCAGCCCTGTCGGGAAGCGGGTCCCGGGCCGATCCATCCAGCGGCTGACCCGGCAGCAGATCTGCGAGGTCTCCCCGGTCCAACTCGCGAAGAACCTCGGCGAGGCAGTCGCAAAGGAAACGGAAGTCATGATCGATCTTGCGGAGGCCTTCCTCGAGAACGGATTCCCATGTTGGTTGCGCCACGCCCATGCCTTTTCAAGAAGAGCGAACCTTTTCGCGGGGTCAAGGGCGTCGGGACGGAGACGCTGTTCTTCCTCCCGGCCGCTTCCGGCTGCCGTGGCGCTTCCGCACTTTTTCCCGTTCCGCCGCATAGCCCTCTGTCTTGCGTATCTTCGAAAAGGCGGCCCGGGCGGCGCGGACGGCTCCGGCGTGGTCGACAATGGGCAGCGGATAGGTGTGCCCCGGACGAAAGCCCAGTCTGGCTGCCATCTCTGCCGGCACGAGCCAGGGCTGGTGGATCCACTGTCCCGGAAGCGCCTCCAGTTCGGGCAGCCAGCGCCGGAGGAAGGTGCCGTCCGGGTCGTGGTCGAGTCCCTGTTTGACCGGATTGTAGATGCGGAGGGTGTTGATACCGGTTACGCCGCTCTGCATCTGGATCTGGGAGAGATGGATTCCCGGTTCGTAGTCGATGAACTGACGGGCAAGGAAGGGGTGAAAATCGCGCCAGTCGATCCAGAGGTCGTAGGCGGCAAAGGAAACCAGCATCGCGCGCATGCGGAAATTGATCCAGCCGTTCCAGCGCAGGGAACGCATGCAGGCGTCAACAAAGGGATAGCCCGTACGCCCCTCACACCATGCCGCGAGCAGGTCTCTCGGTTCCCCGCGCGGGCGCAGGTTTTCGAAAGTGCGAAGAAAGGGATGGAACTCGATTTCCGGTTCGTCCTCCAGTTTCTGCATGAAGTGGCAATGCCAGTGGCAGCGGGACAGGAAAGAGCGCGCGGAGGCCGCAGGAATCGGATCCCCGTAGGCTTCCCGTACCGCATGCACGGCCGTCCGGATCGAGAGGCAGCCCCACGCGAAGTACGGGCTGAGGCGGGAACAACTGGCATAGGCGGTGACAGGGCTGCTCATTTCCCGGTGATAGGCGTGGCCTCGCTCGTGGATAAAGCTTTGCAGAATGGCGTGCCCCCGGGCTTCCCCGCCGGTGAGGTCGGCATCACCCGACCTTGAGGCAAGACCAAGGGTGTTGCTGGTCGGCAGGGGAGCGCTCGTCGGAAGCCGACTGGGCGCCCTCGCCGGGGCGGGCGGCGGCAGCGGCGGTCCCTTCATCCTTTCGTTCCACCGCTTCGACCAGCCGTCGCGGTTGCGAAGGGGGCGGACGACCCCGTTCTGCGGGAATTCCCGCCATTCGACGCCCTGCTGTCGTGACCATTTCATGACTCTGCGGTCGCGCGCATAGGAAAGGGCGTTGCCGGTTTCCTGATGTGACCAGAGCCGGCGGAAGCCCGTTTCCCTGCGCAGTTCCTCGAGGGCCTCCACCGCCTCGCCCTCCCGGAAAATGAGCGGCAGACCAAGTTGCTCCAGACTCTTTCCGAGTTCGAGAAGGGCTTCGCGGATGAAATTCCAGTGCAGGCGGTCGAAGTCGGCGGAACGGTGGATTTCCGGTTCAAGAAGGTAGAGGGGAAGGACCGGACCGCGCCGCGCGGCTTCCCTTAATGGGGCATGATCGCGAACGCGAAGGTCGCGCTTGAACCAGACCACTTCCGGAGCGGTTTCGGTCTCTGTCATGAGGTTTCCGCTACAGAGGATCGATTCCGCCGGCAGCGCTCTGAGCAGTAACGCACGCTGTCCCAGTGGGCCTTCCACTTGCGCCGCCATGAAAAGGTACGCCCGCAGATCGGGCAGGTTTTTTCCGGCAGGGAGGCTTTCCCTCGCATTTCCTTATTCCTGCGCATGCACTTCGTTGGGGGAGGCACCTGTCTCGGCAAAGGCGTCGAGATTTTCCAGGGTCACGCGGGCGATGTTCTCCATCGCCTCGCGGGTGAAAAAGGCCTGGTGGCTGCTGAGGATGACATTGGGAAAGGTGGTCAGCCGCATAAGCTGGTCATCATCGACAATGGCGTTGGACAGGTCCTCGAAGAAAACGCCTTCCTCCTCCTCATAGACATCAATGCCCAGCGAGCTGAGACGACCGCTTTTCAGGGCTTCGATGACCGCTCCGGTGTCAATCAGTTCCCCGCGGCTGGTGTTGATGAGCATGGCCCCGCTTTTCATTTTCCGGAGGGTTTCCTCGTTGATCATCCGGCGGGTGGCGGGTAACAGGGGAACGTGCAGGGTTAGGATATCTGCGGCCGGGAGGATGTCTTCCAGCTCTCGATATTCCACCCCTGCCTGCAGGAGGGATTCCTGTTTGTGCACATCGAACGCGAGGACCCTGCATCCGAACCCCAGCAGGATCTGACAGACCGACTGTCCTATTTTCCCCGTCCCGATCACCCCGACGGTTTTTCCACGCATGTTAAATCCCATGAGACCGTCGAGGGAGAAGTTGCTGTTGCGGATGCGGGAGTATGCCCGGTGAATGCCGCGATTCAGGGACAGGATGAGGCCGACGGTGAATTCGGCGACGCCATCCGGCGCATAGGCGGGTACGCGGGCTACGCGGATGCCATGTCTGGCTGCCGCCCCCAGATCCACGTTGTTGAAGCCGGCGGCGCGAATGACGACGTAGCGTACTCCCGACTGTTTCAGGTTGTCGATGACCTCCGCGTTGAGGTTGTCGTGCACAAAGACGCACACGGCTTCGTGTCCCTCAGCAAGGCTGACCGTGTCAGGGGTCAGGCGGGGTTCGAGATAGGTCTTTTCGTGCCTTCCCGTTCCCCGGCTTTCAAAGAACTGGCGGTCATAGGGTTTGGTGCCGAATACAGCGACTTTCATGTCTGGTAAGGAAAACCTTATCGAGCTGTTGTCGACCCGGGCCAGAGTTCTTTGCGGAGAAAGCACGCGATAAGGTGCAGACGGAATTTCCCATCGGTATCCACGGACAGCAGCGGACGCCCGCGAACCTTGACGAGAAAAGGGAAACTTTCGTGGCCGCCGGCCTGAAGGAACTTTCCAAGGGAGAAAAGCTGAGCAAACAGCCTGCGCGCGGACCGGCTTGCCGCCAGAGACAAGAGCTGGCGGAGGTTGTCAAGGTCGACAAACAGATGGGAACCCGCTCCCGTTATCTTCAGGCTGCAGGCGGCACCGGTCAGATCCACCGCGCCGGTGATGTGAAGCCGCTTCCCGGAATCAACCTGCCCCATCGCGCGTACGAATGCGGAGAGTGCCGTTGAGTTTCCATTGGGCGTGGGATGCGTTTTCACCCGTTCCGCTGGGGACCCAAACTTCCAGATTGTCCATCTCGTAAGTGATTTCCGCGTTTCTCCCGGTGAGTTTATCGTAGAGGCCGATGGCAAGCTCCGGCCAGGTCGTCGTGTGTTCTTTATCAGCCATGCCAACATGATGTACCTCTTCCGGCGGGTTTGCGGAAAATTCCTCGCACGGTGGGGCAGAGGGCGGATGAACGGTTGCTACCTGCAGGCAACGGAACGCGCAGGCCCGATCCCGCACGGTGTGATATCCATTCAAAATAGTTTTACCTAAGTACGATTTTTTTCTCACGGCGATCACTGTGCAAAGTTTAAGTGTGCCGCCGTGGTCGCCGTGTCGCCGCCGACCCTCATGCAAGGCGGGGGAGCCCGGGGGATGCGGCCGCGCCGCTCGTAGCGAACGAG
The DNA here is from genome assembly GCA_009908535.1 of Verrucomicrobiota bacterium. Taxonomy (GTDB): domain Bacteria; phylum Verrucomicrobiota; class Verrucomicrobiia; order Opitutales; family Oceanipulchritudinaceae; genus Oceanipulchritudo. Next base: position 335 of record JAAAOD010000265.1, on the reverse strand, counting down.
CGAAAGCCGTTCGGGACACCCGCGGCCAAACTCTCACCAGTTCGGCTACCTGTGGGGCGCCGGGCGGGGCTTACGAAAATCCAAATCGAGAAGGGATGAGGCCAATCTGTACCCGGGAGGATTCAACGGAGGCCGTCCGTGGTATGAGGCGATGCCTTTCGCGCGTAGGCGCGCATGTCCTCCACTTCGTCGCCTTCGTCCATGATCTCGTGACCAATGAGCGCCTCCAGGATATCCTCGAGGGAGATGACGCCGGCAAAGCTGCCGAATTCGTCCACAACCACAGCAAGGTGTTCCTTGCGGCGAAGAAATTCGCGGAAAATGCCTTTCAACGG
>JAAAOD010000189.1 GCA_009908535.1 Verrucomicrobiota bacterium | reverse complement strand
CGCCCGGCAGACCCAGAAAGCCATCAAGGCTCTGACCGAAGCGGTCGAGGGACAGCCCCAGATTGAGCAGGTCATGGTTTTTAACGACGATTATCCGCAACAGGGAACCTCCTACACCGTCAAAAGCGGGGATTCCCTCGCCCGCATCGCCCGTGAACTCGGGTCCACGGTGAACTGGATCCGGAATGCGAACCGCCTGACCTCGGACATCATTTATCCCGGGCAGGAATTATTCATTCCCCTGGAGGATTAAAGCTACCATGGCGAAAAAGACAGGACTGGGACGGGGACTCGGTTCCCTGATTAGCGGCGGAGTCAATTCCGCCAACCGTGCGCCGTCCAAAAAAGCGGCCACCAAGCCCGCGAAAAAAAGTTCCGGAAAAAAAGCCGGAAAGGCCAGCGGGGCAAAGGAAAAGCCCAAAGAATCCGTCCTCGAAGGAACGCGCCCTTTCCCGAATCGGGCCGACGGCGACGGGGCCCGCGAAACCGCCACCGGGCTTTACGAGGTGCCAGTCTCCCGGATTCAGCCCAATCCGCGCCAGCCGAGGAAATCTTTTTCCGAAGAGCACCTCAAGGAACTGGCCGAGAGCATCCGCTCGGAGGGGCTTTTGCAACCGGTCGTCGTCAGGCATCAGGACAGCCACTACGAGTTGATCGCGGGCGAACGCCGCTGGCGCGCCTGCCAGCTCCTGAAGCTGCGCTACATCCCGGCGCGCATCATGCAGGCGAGCGAATCCTCCAGCGCTGTCCTTTCCCTCATTGAGAATCTCCAGCGCGAGGATCTCAACCCCATCGAGGAGGCGATGGGGCTGGCCAGTCTCCTCAAGGATTTTGACTTAACCCAGGAACAGGTCGCGGAAAGGGTGGGGCGCTCCCGCGCCGCCGTCGCCAACGCGCTCCGCCTTCTGCAACTGCCACGGGAAATCCAAGGCTACCTCATCAAAGGCCACTTGTCCGTCGGCCATGCCAAGGTCCTCCTCGGCGTGGAGGACGCCGAGACCCGGCTCGCCCTTGCCCGGCAGGCAATCGAGCGGGAATGGAGCGTCCGTGAGACCGAGCGGCGGGTCGAGCAAAGCGGAAGCAGCCCCTCCCGGAAATCCACCGCGCGCAAACAGAGCGGCGATGAGCAGGCCGCCCTGCGCAGCCTCGAGAACCAGCTCTCCACCGGCCTCAGTACCCGCGTTTTCCTGAAGCACAGCCCCAGAAAGGGGCGCATCATCATCGAATACTATGGCAACGACGACCTCCAGCGCATCATGGAGAAGATGGGAATGCCGTAGCCGCTCTGGAGGAGATTTTCCTTGAAACTTGCTCTCCCGGAACCCAGTTTCCGCTGTTTTTTCCAATAACGGAAGGGCCATGCTCAACATTATCATATCTTTCCTGACCTTCGTGCTGATCCTGATCAGCCTCTTCATGGTGCTGGTTATCCTCATGCAGAAGGGCAGCTCCGGCGGCGGCATGGGATCCGCTTTTGGCGGCGGGGTCGCCGAGTCCACCTTCGGCGCGGAAACGACGAACATTCTCACGCGGGCCACCAAATGGGCCGCCTTCGGTTTCTTCATCGTCGCTCTCACCCTTTACCTCCTCTACATGGCCCGCGAACATGGAGCTGTCGAGGAGGTCGATACCGACCTTCCGGATATTCCCGTGGAAAGGGCCGAGCCCGCTGCGGAGGGGGCAACCCCCGCCGCCTCACCGGAGGCCCCCGCACCGGAAGAAGACGCTGACGAAGCTCCGCCCAAACCCCAGGAATGATCGGACTGCCCGCTTTTCCTTTTCCGCCACGCCCGTGCCGCCTCTCCGCGGACGGGCGTTTTTTTGTCGCATGGATCTTCCTTCTCTGCCTCTGTTTTTCCGCTTCCCTGCAGGCCCAGTTCAAGTTCCGCGAGCCCCCGAACCGTCAGGACCCGGCCTCCCTCCCGCAAGGGCAAGGGGAGGCGATCTGGGAAGCCTTTCAGGCGAATCGCGCCCTCGGCTCTTTTGTTCTCGAGGGAAGATTGACTTACCGCCCGCCCCGTGACCCTTCACGACACTACGGGTTGCGCCTCGAAGGGGATTGGAGCCAAACCGTAAGGACCACCGCCATCCGCCTTCGCGCGCCGAAGGGGAACGTCACGACGACCCGGGTCCGCCTCGAGTTCACGCCGGAGGGGAAAGTGGTCCGCCGGCGCGGAGAGGACGGTGAGTGGAAAACCGCTACGGATTCCGATCTGGAGGAGCCCCTTCTACCGGGTCTCCCCCTATCCATTGACGACCTGCTCCTGACTTTCCTCGATTGGGGAAATCCTCGCTACAAGGGGCCGGACCGTTTCCTCGGCAGGCCCGCCCATGTCTTCGTTCTCCGCAATCCCGCCGGGGACGACTCCCCGCAAAGGGTCGAGGTCTGGCTTGACGAGGACTACGCCGCCATCCTCCGCATCGACGTTTTCACTACACCCGAAGCAAGGACCGCCCGCGTCCGCGTCGGCGGCTTCCGCGAGTTTTCCAGCGGCTGGATGTTCAGCTCCCTCGTCTGGGAAAACCGCCGCACCCGCGAAAGCATCCGCCTCGAAGTAGACGGTTTCTCCCTACAGCCGTGAGTTCCGCCTTCCCCGTATCCAGATTCTCAGATGATGCCCTACCTCTGCGGGGCCCGACCGGGCTGAAATGGGATGCAGTTGTTTTTCAATACTTTTTTTGTTGAAATTTTGAAAACATCTTGTAAACAGTTGTGTCCGAGTACTCCAAATCCAATACAGGGGAGAAAGCTATGCCTAAACAGCCAAAACAAAGCCACGTGAAAACCACACCGCTTAGTTTTGAGATCGACGCGGACCTCGCGGACAGCCTCGAAAAGCTGCGCCGTCAGTTGGGGAACGTATCCATCTCGAAACTAATCGATCACGCCATCGAGCGGTTTGATTATAAAAAGATCTCCCGCAAAGCCGGTGGTGAAAGGAAGCAGTTGTCGGTCAGGCTTTCCGACGACAAGCGCGGTGTCCTCGACAAGTTGTCGAAGTCCGAGAAAGTCAGTATGGCGTATCTGATCCGTCATGCTCTGGAGTCCCTCATGGATTCCGCCCAGAAAAAGACGGTCCAGGCCCAGCTGAAAAAGGCCCTCGCCAGCGCGGCCCCGCCACCGGCCAAGAAAACGGCCGGGAAAAAGCGCGCCGCGAAAAAGGCCGGCACGAAGAAAAAGGCTGCCGGGAAAAAGCGCGCCGCGAAAAAGGCCGCGACGAAGAAGCGGCCGGCGAAAAAGGCCGCGACGAAGAAGCGCCCGGCGAAAAAGGCCGCGACGAAGAAGCGCCCGGCGAAGAAGGCCGCGACGAAGAAGCGCGCCGTGAAGAAAGCGGCGACGAAGAAGCGTCCGGCGAAAAAAGCCGCCCGCAAGGCGGTGGTGAAGAAGAAGGTCCCGAGCAAGAAGGCGGTGGCTCGCAAGGCTTCCCGCAAGCGGGTTGCCAAGAAAGCGCGCCGCTGAAGAAGGCCTTTTCCTACGCGGTGTCGTGGCGCGGACACAGCGGCACCGGTTTTCTTTTCCCATCCTCCCCGGCAACGGGGGGGATTTTTTTTCAGGTGGCCTCCGGACCCGGGGAAAAGCCTTGCAGGTGGTTGGGTGCATCGGAAAAGTGGGCAGCTTAAGCAAGATGACCATGGAAAACAGCGAGCCTACCGGCGCACCCATCGAAGTGAATAAAGACGGCAGTCCATCCGTGCCGGATCATCCCATCCTCCCTTTTATCGAAGGCGACGGCACCGGGCCCGATATCTGGGCCTCCGCCGTCCGCGTCTTTGACGCGGCTGTGGAGAAGGCCTATGGGGGAAAACGCAAAATCGTCTGGAAGGAAGTCCTCGCCGGCGAGAAAGCATTCAAGGCAACGGGGAACTGGTTGCCGGGGGAAACCCTCGAAGCTTTCCGTGAATACCGTGTGGGCATCAAAGGTCCCCTCACCACTCCGGTCGGCGGCGGCATCCGTTCGCTGAATGTCGCTTTGCGCCAGGAGCTGGATCTCTATGTCTGCCTTCGCCCGGTACGCTATTTCAAAGGTGTACCCAGCCCGGTGAAAAAGCCCGAGGATACCGATATGGTGATCTTCCGCGAGAACACGGAAGATATCTACGCCGGGATCGAATTTGCTTCCGGAACGGAGGAAGCCGAACAGTTGAAACACTGGCTGGGACAAAGTTTTCCGGAAAAGATGAAGAAGGTCCGCTTTCCGGATACAGCGGGTTTTGGCTTGAAACCGGTTTCGCAGGAGGGCACCCGGCGCCTTGTCACCGCCGCCATTCATTATGCGCGCGAGCGTGGACGCAAGAGCGTAACCCTGGTGCACAAGGGCAACATCATGAAGTTCACCGAGGGCTCTTTTCGGGATTGGGGTTACGCGACGGCACGCGAGGACTTCGGGGCGGAACTTCTCGACGGCGGTCCCTGGTGCAGGCTTCCCGACGGCATTGTCATCAAGGATGTCATCGCCGACGCTTTCCTCCAACAGATCCTGACGCGTCCAGCGGAGTACGATGTCGTGGCGACCCTGAATTTGAACGGGGACTACATTTCCGACGCCCTTGCCGCCCAGGTGGGCGGGATTGGCATCGCCCCCGGCGGCAATGTCAGTTATGAAAACGGTGCCGCGATTTTCGAGGCCACGCACGGGACCGCCCCCAAATACGCGGGCCAGGACAAGGTGAATCCGGGCTCCCTGATCCTTTCCGGGGAAATGATGTTCCGCTACCTTGGCTGGACGGAAGCCGCCGACCTCGTTATCCGCGGCATGGAGGGCGCCATTGCACGGCACAAGGTGACGTACGACTTCGCCCGCATGCTTGAGGGCGTGGAGCCGGTTTCCTGCTCCGGTTTCGGTGAGGCCGTCATCGGCGAGATGGAGTAAGGCGACCATGGGTCTGGAGGCCGGACACGCGCAAGCGGTGGAATCCCTCACCCGGATGAAGGCGCGTCTCGGCTCGGTCATCCGCGGCAAGAGTGAGGTTCTCGACCGCGTCCTGATCTGCCTGCTCGGGGGTGGCCATCTGCTCCTTGAGGATCTTCCCGGAATGGGCAAGACGACCCTCGCCTACGCCCTTGCGAAGGCCCTGCACGGCGATTTCCAGCGTATCCAGTTTACCAGCGACCTGCTGCCTGCCGACGTTCTTGGCGTCTCCGTTTACGAGGAGCAGCAGGGGCGCTTTGTTTTCAAGCCCGGTCCGGTCTTTGCCAACATCCTGCTTGCGGACGAAATCAACCGCACCACCCCAAAGACACAAAGCGCCCTTCTCGAGGTGATGGACCGGGGACGCCTTTCCATGGACGGGGAAACCTACGAGGTGGGGAAGCCCTTCATGGTCTTCGCGACGCAGAATCCCGTCGATTTCGAGGGTACCTTTCCCCTTCCGGACAGCCAGATGGACCGCTTTTTCATGCGGACGCAGATGGGGTATCCGGCCTTTGCCGACGAAGTGGACATTCTCAAGGTCGGGTTGCGGCATTACGACCGCATCGGGGGAGAGGCGGTGGCCGGTCTTGATGAAGTGCGCCGCTGGCAGGCACAGGTGGAGGAATTGTACATCGAGGAGAGTGTACTGGAATATCTACTACGCCTCATCCGGGCGACCCGCGAGGAAGAGACTTTCCGCAGCGGCATCAGTCCGCGCGGCGCCCTCGCCCTGAAAGTGGCGGCGCAGGCCCGCGCCTTTTACCACGGGCGGACCTTCGTTGTTCCGGAAGACATCGACGATCTGTTCGCCCCGGTTTGCGCGCACCGACTTGCCACCCGCTCGCACGGCTCCGATCCCCTCGAGGAGCGGGAACGCGTCGAGGGCATCCTTGCCGCGATGATCGAGCAGATCCCGTCCCCGCTGTAGGGAATCAGATGTCGTAATAGAGGTCGTACTCGCGGGGATGAGGACGCAGCCGCACCTCATCGTATTCCGCCATCTTCAGGTCGATGAAGTTGTCGATGAAGTCCTCCGTGAAGACGTCGTTCTTAAGGAGGAAGCCGCGATCCTCATCGAGGGCCTGAAGGGAACCGCGGAGGCTTTCCGGGACGGTGTCGAGATTGGCAGCCTCCTCGGGGGGAAGATCGTAGAGGTTCTTGTCAATGGCGTCGCCCGGGTCGATCCGGTTCTCGATGCCGTCAAGACCGGCCATGAGAATGGCGGAAAAGGCGAGATACGGGTTCGCGGAGGGATCGGGGCAGCGGAACTCGACCCGCTTGGCCTTGGGACTGTCACTGTAGGTGGGGATGCGGCAGATGGCGGAGCGGTTGCGCGCGGAGTAGGCGAGAATGACCGGAGCCTCGAAACCGGGAACAAGGCGCTTGTAGGAGTTGTTGGTCGGATTGGTGAGGGCGCAGAGGGCCTTGGCATGACGGAGGATGCCGCCGATATAGAAGAGACCTTCCTCGCTCAGGCCGGCATAGCCGTCCCCGGCCATGATGGGCTTGTCCCCTTTCCAGATGGAGGAATGGACATGCATACCCGATCCGTTGTCGCCGAAAATCGGCTTCGGCATGAAGGTGGCCGTTTTGCCGAACTGGGCGGCGACATTTTTCACGACGTACTTGTATTTGCACAGGTTGTCAGCCATGAGGAGGAGGCTGTCGAAGCGCAGGTCGATTTCGCACTGTCCGCCGGTGGCGACCTCGTGATGCTGGGCTTCGACATCGATGCCGATCTGCTGCATTGTCGTGACCATTTCATTACGGAGATCCATGAGCCGGTCCATCGGGGGGACGGGCAGGTACCCCTCCTTGTGCGGAATCTTGTGCCCGAGGTTGGGAAACTCCTCTGTGGCGGTGTTCCAGATACCTTCGGAAGAATCGACCCGGTAGAAGGACTCGTTGGATTCGCTGCGGTAGCGGACCTCGTCAAAGACGAAGAACTCGGCCTCGGGACCGAACAACGCCCTGTCCCCGATGCCGCTGGCGCGCAGGTATTCCTCCGCCTTGACGGCGATCCCCCGCGGCGAGCGCGAATAAGGATCCCGTGTGATGGGATCCTCGATGTCGCAGGTCAGGCTGAGGGTCGGTTGGGCGACAAAGGGATCAATAAAGGCGGTGCGCGGATCGGGAATCACGAGCATGTCCGACGCCTCAATCCCCTGCCAGCCCCGGATGGAGGAGCCGTCAAAGCCGAGGCCCTCCTCGAAAATGTCCGCGCTGAAATGCGCGACCGGAATGGTGAAGTGCTGCAGGCGCCCGTGGATATCGGAGAACTTGAAATCGACGAAAAGAACTTCCTTTTCACGGATGAGGGTGAGAATTTCCTGTGGAGTCATGATAATGAACCTTTTTCGCTGGTGAAAGTTGGCGGTGGATTTTGAGGGAAGAAGCGCGGATCTGGCAAGGGGGAAGCGAGGAGCTGGCGGGTCTTCCCGAGCAAGTGCCGGATTTCAGCGGAAAGGGCGTCCGCGTTTTCACAATCCAGCCAGCGGGCGAGGGAGTCCCGCTCGGCCGCATTCGCGGGCAGCTCATGGACGTCCCGGAAGGAATCCCGGCGCAGGGCCAGCTCGATCTCGCGAAAACGGGCGTAGGTTTTCTGGAGCGGGGCGAAGGCGGAAAGCGCGGGGGTCTCTGCGATAAAGGCGAGCAGCTGGCGTACGCGCGGAACCCTCAGGGCGGGCAGGAAGGCGCCGAAATGCCGGGCCAGGTGCAGGGTGAACAACTCGATATCGACGGACCCACCGGGCGCGTGTTTGAAGCATCGGACGGGATCGCGGGAGCCGACCTTTTCGCGGAGGCGAGGCTTCCGCATGGCCGGATCCTCAAAATCCTTTCCCGGGGGGCGGTATGCCTGGGGAGAAAAGAGAAGACTGTGGCGGAATTCACTGAATTGCCTGCGCAGGGACAGCGGTCCGGCCACAATCCGGGCGCGGACGAGGGCCTGCACTTCCCAATCCTGCGCCTTCCTGGCATAATACGTTCGCAGGCGCTCGAAACTGGTCAGGAGCGGGCCATCGCTGCCGTGCGGGCGTAGACGGAGATCGACGGCAAAGGTAGAGCCCGGTGTCCGGTCGTGCCCGAGCAGGCGCAGAAAGGTACGCACCGCCTCCTTCAACGATTCCGTAGGCGGACCGGGAGAGATCAGGACAAGGTCGAGATCGGAACCGGGGCTCAACTCGCCTCCCCCGAATTTTCCGAAGGCGAGCACGCCCATTTGCTCCTCAATCCCGAGCCTGCGCAGGCATTCGCGGCAGACCGCCTCCGCAAGGTCGCTCAGCTGCGCCTCCATGGCGGAGCGGGAATCAAAACCGAGAAGCTGGTTGCCGACGATGCGAACCTGTTCGGCTTTCACAAAAAGCCACAGCCAGTCGGGGAATTCCTTTTCCGGTCCATGGGCGAGGTCGTCGAGTTGGTCCCGGACGGTTTTCCGCCGCCGACCGGTCCGGCGCAGGAGTTCCTCCATAATGAAAGGGAAGCGGCAGAGGAGCTGATGAATGAAGGTGCTCCGGTCGAAGAGGAGAGCGAGAAGGGTGAAAAAGTGGGGGTATTCGCGGCAGGTGCGGAGGAACTCCTTCCGCGCCCCGTATGCGGTGGCAAAGGAAGCAATGCGCTGGAGGGTGCGGACCGGGTCGGCGGTTCGCGGAAGCGTGTCGGCAAAGGCGCCCGTCAAGTGGACAAAGAGGGAAATTTCCTCCCGCGTAACGGGACGGTTGGGTTGATCGGTGGCAAGGGAGCGCAGCGCCGCTTCGCCTTCCTTCTCCCTTTCGCCAAACCAGCTCGCCAGCCGTGGCTGGAGGTTGCCGGAAACGGGACGTCCGGAGAACAGGGCCATCCATTCCTCCTGCAGGGGATTCTTATCCTTCCGGGGAAAAAGTTCGCCGTAGTGGCTGTGCACCACCTCCCGGGCGGATTTCAGTTCCTCGAGAAAGGCCTTCCCGTCGACAAAGCCGAGAAGGCCGGCCAGCCGCTCCCGGTCTTCGCGGCCGCCCGGAACCCGGTGGACCGGTTTTTCCTCCTGAAGCTGGAGGAGGTTCTCCGTGCGCCGGAGGATTTCCCAGGCCGCGACGAGGGCCCGGGCCTCCCCGGGAGGCAGGATCTCGTAGCGGCGTAGTTGCTCGAGCGCCTCGCGCGTGTTTGGCGTCTGCAGAAAAGGCAGGCGGCTGCCGTGGAGAAGCTGCAGGACCTGGACAAGAAATTCGATTTCGCGAATGCCGCCCCAGCCGTTCTTGATGTCTTCCCGCATTGCGGTCCGGCCGACGATCTCCTGCTCGGTCCGTTCCTTCAGGAAGGCGACCTCCGCGCTCAGGTTCGGGGGAGGGAATCGCGGATATCGGAAGGAGTGGATGGTCTCCGTGAATTCATGCTCCATTTCGCGTGATCCGTAGACGCGGCGGGCTTTCAACAGGGCCATGCGTTCCCACGGCTGTCCGCGGCCGTAATAATACTGCAGCAGGCTTTCCAGGGTCGGCACGAGGGGCCCGCTTTCCCCTTCCGGACGGAGGCGCAGGTCGACATGAAAAAGCAGGCCCGCCTCCGTCCGTCTCTGCGCGCGCTGGCAGAAAGTACGGACCAGCCGGCAGTAGAAGGCGGTGTTGCTGCAATGGGTGCGGCGCCCGTTTTTGCGGCAATAGCCTTTGCCTTCGCAGACGAAGATGAGGTCGATATCGGAGAAGAGGTTCAACTCGCGGCCCCCCAGTTTGCCAAGGGCGAGGACAAGGAGGCCGGCACAGCGGTCGGCTTCCTCGAGCCATGGGTCCCCGTACTGCTGTCGCGATGCCTCCCGCACCTCCTCCAGCAAAGTGGCTAGACAGAATTCGGCGAGGTCGCTGTGCTCGCGCAGGAGGGAGGGCAGCGCGGCGCTCTCGCGCCGTTCACGGAGGGCGATGCGGAGGGTGTGCAGGCGCCGGAAATGCTGGAGAAAGCAGGGAGAATCCGGAAGGCGGGCCGAGAGCCATTCCCGGCTTTGCCGCAGGCGCCCGGGCCCGAAGGGTCCGCTCTCCGGATCCAGCTCCTCCTGCAACGCTTCCGCAAGCTGGGGAAAGCGTTCCAGCCATTGCCGGTACGGTCGACTCCAGGCCAGTATCTGATCGAGCGTCCGCACAAGGCGCAAACAGTAGGATGAAGGCACCGGGGGGTCAAGGAAGGTGCCGGCTGGCCGCTTGACCCCCCGGCAAGATGGCGTTCCCTGTTCCCTGATGGATAACAACGGCAAGGGGCGCGTCCTCATCGTGGACGATGACAACGAGATCCGGTATTCCCTCGACCGGGTTCTCACCTCCCGGGGCTACGAAGTCGGGGCCGCCTCGAGCGGGGAAGAAGGGATCGAGAAGGCTGGGCAGGGTGAGTTCGACGTCATTTTCCTCGACAATCGCATGGAGGGAATGAGCGGGCTGGAGACGCTCCAGCACCTGCGCAACTCGGCTCCGGAATCCATGGTCGTTTTCATGACCGCCTTCGGCACCACGCAGACCGCTATTGAGGCGATGAAGTACGGCGCCTTCGATTACATCATCAAGCCTTTCGAACTGAAGCGGACCCTCGCCCTGACCGAAAAGGCGGTGCTGGCGCGTCGCGATCTCCAGCGTTCGAGGACGGATTACGCCCCCATTCTCAACAGTGAGGACTACAAGGAAGGGATCGTCGGCGATTCCCAGCCGATGCAGGAAGTTTTCAAAGCCATCGGTCAGGTGGCCACCAGTGACGTCACCGTCATGATCACCGGCGAAAGCGGAACCGGAAAGGAACTGGTCGCCCGCTGCATCCACCAGCACAGCCTCCGTTCCGCGAAACCGTTTATGGCCGTGAACTGCGCGGCGATCCCCGACAACCTCATCGAGTCGGAATTGTTCGGTCACGAAAAGGGGGCCTTTACCGGGGCCACCCAACAGCGCATGGGCAAATTCGAGCTTTGCGACGGCGGCACCCTCTTCCTCGATGAAATCGGCGACATGGCCCTGCCGACGCAGACGAAAATCCTCCGTGCCCTGCAGGAGGGCGAGGTCCAGCGCGTGGGGGGCGAGGGGACCGTCCGCGTCAATGTCCGGCTCATTGCCGCGACCAACCGGGACCTTGAAAAACTCGTCGAGAAGAAGGCGTTCCGGGAAGACCTTTACTACCGGCTCAATGTCATGCGCATACGCCTTCCCAGTTTGCGGGACCGGCTTTCGGATGTTCCCGCGCTGGTGGATTTCATGCTCCAGCGCCTGCGCAAGGAGCGAAAAAGCAGAGTGCGCAACATTTCCCCGGAGGCGCTCAAGATCCTGAGCATCTATCCATGGCCCGGGAATGTGCGGGAACTGGAGAACGCCGTTCACCGTTCCGTGGTTGTCGCCCAGGGGGATACCGTCCTCAAGACCGACCTTCCGGGCGAAATCCTCGCACAATGCGGGGAGGCGGTCGCAGATCCCGTGGAGGCCGCTCCGGGATCGGGAGCGGAAGGGGACGGAGCTGCCGCGGACGCTTTCGCCGAGGGCACGCGGGATCAGCTGCTGGACCGCCTCTATTCACGTCTGCGAACTGCGGAAGAAGGTCCGTTGCTCCCCGCCCTTGAAAAGGAGATGGCGCGGCGTGCCCTGGAGGAAACCGGGGGAAACCAGGCCCGTGCCAGCACGATTCTTGGCATAACCCGGGCGACCCTGCGCAAACGGATCGATGCCTATGGTCTCGCGGAGGACCTTTAGACGCCGGCTTCGTCCGGCCTTGCCTGTTGCCTGCTCTCCGCTTTCGCGTTCCGCGAATAGGCGCGATTCGCCAGGTTCATCAGTTTCATTCCCGAGAGGCGGAATTTCAGCGCATCTTTCAGGATGGAATTCACCACATATTTATGCTGGTAGAAATCGACCTCGTTTTGAATTTCCTTCAGCGAACAGGCCTTGCCCACCTGCTCGAGCAGGCGCCGCTCATGAAAGAGCAGGTTTGGCCTGACAACACGAAGAAGGGGCGAGAGAATAAGAAAACGGTTGAAGAGGCAGCGCCGAAGGAGGAACGGGACGAAACGATCATCGGCGAGTCCCGTTTGCCGGCAAAAGATTTTCTTAAAATTTTCTGGCACGTTGGAAAGGTAAAATTGTTACTTCTTTGTTCCCAATGGCACGGGCCCGAAACATAGGCGAGGTTTTTTTTATCATTGGTGGGGGAATCGCCGGATTGATGACCTCGATCTGGCTTCGCCGGCTGCTGCCGGCAAGCGCTGTGACACTGGTTGAAAGGAGCGACCTTTGCTGTCCCTGGATGCTACGGAAAGGCCTCCATGAGCCGATAGTGGGCAACGCGCTATCCGGCGAGAACCTTGCCATGGCGGGGGGGGATCCACCGCCGGCCCTTCTCGACCGGGCTCTTGCCGCATGGCCCGGGGAGGCCACCCTCGGCTGGTTGCGCGAGCTGGAGGCGCAACCGCAGCTGGGCGCGAATGGAGCCATCCAAGTGGAAGGAGCCCTCCTGCAAAGGCGCCTCTGCGAGGCGGCCCGCGCGGTGGGCGTGGACCTGAAGGAAAACTGCGCGGTGCAGGATGTCCGGGGCCAACCCGGTGGCGGATTCCGTCTATGGAGTGCGGAGGAAGCGCTGGGCGAAGCGGCGGCGGTGGTTTTCGCCACCGGGGGCGAGCGCAACCACGGGATGGCCCTCCTGCGCGAAAGCGGTTCGTCGGTGGCCACCCCCCGGGCCGGCTTTCTGCGGCTGCGCCCGGCCTCACGACGCTTCGGGCAGCGGCTCGAGGGATTGAGCAGGGAGGTCCGGGTAATGCTGGAAAAAACAGGCGCGGCGAGCGTCGGCCGGATCCACTGTGGAACACGGGGGCTGGAGGGGCCGGTGATTGCAGATCTCAGCGCGCGCTCCGGCGGAGAACTCGCCGGCTGGCGCTACCGCTTTGCCCTTCAGGTGGACTGGGTGCCCGAATGGAGCGCCGCAGGTCTCCGCAAGGCCTTTATTGAGAAGACCGAACAGGGTGGGCGCCAGCCCGTCGGCGAGGATCCGCTCCCGGGCTTTTCCGTGCGCCACTGGAACTATTTTCTCGAGCAGGCGAGGGTGGATCCCGCCCTGCCGTGGCCGCGCACGAAGGATCGCAAGCGGAACGCCCTCATCGAGCGCCTGAAGCGCGAGCGCATCCCCATTGAAGGGATGGGCCTGCCGGCGGGCGAGCGCGCGTGGAAGGGAGGGATGGATCCCTCCGCACTGCATCCGGAGAGCGGCGGTGTCCGCGAGAAGCCGGGCCTCTACTGTTGCGGGGAGATGCTCGATTTCCTGTATCCGCCCGGTGGATACCAGGCCAATGCCGTCTGGGCCAGCGCCTACCATACCGCCACCGGCATCGCCGCAGAGCACACGGCCTGACTTATTCCCCGAGGCCGGAGGTGTCGGTGGGGATCCGGTTGTCGGTCTTCAGGACAAGGACGGGTTCGCGCGTTTTCACCCAGACCTGGTACTCCTTGAAAATGCGCGGCGGGACCACCTCGCAGGCTTCCCCGACGGAGGACACCGGCAGGCGACGGCCCTTCGGCGTCTGGTTGAAATCGTAGGCGCCCTTGTGCAGTCGCTCCTCGCTCGTGAGGATGTTCTCCTCCTCCGGAATCTGCAGAACCCAGCCGGTCAGGTCCTTGTCCGGCAGGTCGTCCTCCGGGTCGGAGATCATAATGACGAACTGCTTCTTAACCGGGGGAGCGGGCGGATTTTCCTCCTTCAGGATCTGCATTTCGCGCTCGATGTCCTCGATGATGGAATTGACGCGTCGAACTTCCAGCTCGTTGCGCTGCAGGATCGCCTTCACGATATCTAGGTCCACTTTGGCCATGCGGGAAGGGAAAGGCGGGCCCGCCGTGGCTGGCAAATGAAAAGCGGATCAGACGGCGGTGTCCGTGTGGTAGACCCTCTTCGTCCGCGCGGAGAGGGAGCAGAAAACCTCCCATTCCACCTGGCCCGAGGCTCTGGCGAAGTCGGATACCGTCAATCTCTCCGTCCCTTCCCATCCGATGAAGGTCGCCGTTTCCCCGGTTTCCGGGGAGGGGGAAAGCGCGGATACGTCGATGATGGTCTGGTCCATGGTGACGCGGCCGATCACCGCACAGCGCCGCCCCCGAACAAGCACTTCGCCCCGGTTGCTGAGGCTGGTCGGCAATCCGTCCGCGTAGCCGGCGGTGAGCACGGCGATGCGGCTGTCCTTGCGCAGCCGATAGGTCTGGCCATAGGATATGGGCGTACCGGCGGGAAGTTCCTTCACCAGGCCGATGCGGCTGTGAAAGGAAAGGACCGGTTCAATGTCCCGCGGTTGCAGCAAACCTCCCGGGCGTGGGCGGACGCCGAACTGGAGCAGCCCGATGCGCACGGCGTTGAAGGGACCACCGTCAGGAAAGGATTCCACCCCGGCGCTGTTGTCGGCGTGCAGCAGGAGCGAGGTCATGGGGACAGGCAACGGCCGCAGGCACCCCAGGAACCGTTCCCGCTGCAGCCGGGTAAAGGCCGGATCGCTGTCGGCGGAGGAAAAGTGCGTACAGACACCGGCGAGGCGCAGGGCGGGGGCCCTCTCCATCTCCCGGAGCATCTCGGGGAAACGGGAATACCAGATCCCGAGCCGTCCCATGCCGGTGTCAATCTTCAAATGGACGGGAAGCGTGATGCCCTGCCGGGCCGCCTCGGCGGCGAAGGCCCGGACTTCCTCCGGTGAAGAGAGGACCGGCAGCACCCCAAGGCGGCAGGCCTCGGGGATTTCCTCCGGGAGCAGGGCGCTGAGGACGAGGATGGGCCATCCCTCGCCCACCTCGCGCAGCCGTGATGCTTCGTCCAGATTGGCGACGGCGAACGCATCAGCCTCCGAGCGCATAAGGCGGGTCACCACCGGGGCGAGACCATGGCCATAGGCATTGGCTTTCACGACCCCGATGTAGCGCAGGTGAGCCGGCATGGCCGCCCGGATGGCGCGCAGATTGCGCTCGAGGGCACCGAGGTTCACGCGGGCCCAGGCCCGAAGCTGTTCCCCGGGTGCCCTCATCTTGCTTCGTGGCGGCGTTGCGACCAGCGGACCGGTTCGGCCTCGGATACCTGCAGCGGCGCCACCTCGCGACAGGTTTCGAGAAGAGAAGGGAATTTCATCAGAAGACCGGGGATCTCTGCCAGGGGCGGGTTCCTTTCCTCCAGACGGAGGCCGTCCGGCGCCATGCGGTTACCGATCCGGAAGAGCAGCCCTCCGGCCTCGTTCGCTTCCTCCACTCCGGCCGTGTCGGTGGAAAAGCGGAATCCTTCCCCTGTGCGCGTCGCCCGGCAACGGTGAAGGCGGTCGCGGCGGTAGGGTGCGTACACGGTGGTCTCCGTCGACCTCGGTTCGCACAGCATCGGGACCGCACAAACTTCAAGGTTCTGGAACATGGCCAACTTCCAGTGCTGCAGGGTGGGCAGGCGAACCCATGCCCGCAGGGTCATGGTCGCCAGGCGCAGGGCAAGGCTTGATCCCGGCCCTTTCGCAAAGAGAACGCCCTCCAGCGCGGAAAGGGGGAGGGCATGGCGAGCAAGCAGCTCCCTGACGCCCGGAACAAGGCTCTCCAGGGCGGGTTTGTCCGAGAAACTGCGCTCCACCACCTCGCCTTCACGGAGAAGCGCCAACTGCAACCGCGGGCCCGCCGCATTGAGGATGAGCGCGGGATTTCGGGGAATCGCCTCAACCATACTGGCGCCGCAGGTTGGTGGGCAGAATGCCCAGTTCCTCGCGATACTTGGCCACGGTCCTTCGCGCGATGTTGATCCCCTCCTCATTGAGGATGCCGACGATTTTCTGGTCGCTGTAGGGCTTGGCCGGGGGTTCGTCCTCGATGATGCGGGCGATCCGGTCTTTGACCGATTTATTCGAGACGCTCGCCCCGTCCTCCCCCTGATAGCCCGGGGTGAAAAAGTGCTTCATTTCGAAGAGGCCGTACGGGGTCAGCATGTACTTGCCCGAAACCGCCCGGCTCACCGTTGTCTCGTGCACGCCCACCTGTTCCGCGACCTGGCTCATCGTCAGGGGACGCAGGTGGGACGGCCCCGACGCGAAGAAATCCCCCTGCAGCTCAAGCAGTTTCCAGGCGATCCGCTCGATTGTCATCTGCCGCTGCTCAAGGGCGCTGATGAGGAAACGGCCGTTGCGGAACTGTTGCCGGAGGTATTCGCGGTCCTTGCCCCGGACCTGTCCGCGGGCGAGCATGCGCTTGTATTCCGGATTGATGCGCAGCCGCGGAACGTAGTCATTGTTCAATACAATCTGCCACTCGCCTTCCTCGTCCTTCTGCACCACCACATCTGCTTCCACGGTCTGGTTGCTGTCCTCGCTGTAGCGGCGCGCCGGCGCGGGGTCGAGGCGGGCGATTTCCTCCACCGCCATCTCCACTTCCACCGGACTGGCCTTGAAGGCGCGGGCGATTTCCGGAATGCGCCGGCGCAGGAGGAGATCCCATTTCCGTTTGATGATTTTGACGGCGAGGGAATTCCCGCGGCCTTTCCGCTGCAACTGCAGGACGAGGCATTCCTGGATGGAGGTCGCGCCAAGGCCGGGAGGTTCGAGCGATTGC
Organism: Verrucomicrobiota bacterium; assembly: GCA_009908535.1. Taxonomy (GTDB): domain Bacteria; phylum Verrucomicrobiota; class Verrucomicrobiia; order Opitutales; family Oceanipulchritudinaceae; genus Oceanipulchritudo. Next base: position 9,238 of record JAAAOD010000189.1, on the reverse strand, counting down.
AGTAACCGCACCGCCGCCTGGATGGTTTTCAGCGGCTTGTCGGACATGAGGGCCAGATCGGAAGGCTTGGAAGTCAGCAGGCCGCTGTCGTCCATGCTTCCGGTGATGTATTCAAGGGCCTCCAGCACTTCAGGATCCTCCTCGAGGGAGCGGGCCTGCTCCATGAGGTCCTCCTGAAAGGATTTTTCCCGTGTCAGGGAGTCGAAAAAGTGCTGGCGCCGCTGCGCGTCCTCGGTCGTGAAGGGCTGTTCTCCCGCCTCTTCCTCGAGGTAACCGCTCCATTCGCCGCCGAGTCGCTCGAGCACGGAGAAATCATCATTGAAATCGAGGCTTTCCGAGGATTCACTGGTGGAAGCCGGAGCTGCTTCCTCTTCTGGGGCGTCCCCTTCCCTCCCGCTCTCGGGAGGGGACGCCGTCTCTCCCTCCGCCTCGATGGAGACGTCGTCGTAGGGAAGTTCCTCCAGGGTCGGGTTGGCCTGCAATTCCTCGAGGATGGCCGAACGCAATTCCAGCGAGGGGACCTGCAACAGGCGCAGTGACTGCCGCAGCTGCGGAGCCAGCACCAGGCTCTGGGTCTGCTTCTGCGTTTGTTGGAATCCTTGTTCGGGCATGGGACGGTCGGCTTTCCGGCTCAGGAACTGGGGAAAGTGTCCACGCGTTCGCGGAAATCGTCCTCGTAGGCGATTCCCTCCTTGTAGAGATCCCGTAAATACAGGGCCAGCTTCTCATTCGTCGGCCCGTAGGCCTTGTCGTAGAGCGCGTGCTCCAGGGCGCTGAGAAGGGATTCCGCGCTCTGGAAGCGGTCTTCGCGCCTGCGGGCGAGGCATTTCAGGACGGCGGCGGAGATGCGGGGATCGAGTCCCGGCCGGGCTTTCCCGAGATCGGGCATGGGCAGGCGACGGATGTTTTCCCGCGATTGCTCGGGCGAGGGGGCCGCGAATGGATTGTACCCGAGAAGCAGCTCGAGGAGGACGACCCCGCAGGAGAAGAGGTCCGCGCGCGCATCCGTCACTTCCATCCGCGCCTGCTCCGGGGAGAGGTAATCGCTGCGGCCGGCCACCACCTCGCCCTCCTCGCTGTACATGAGGTTGAACGCCTTCGCGATGCCGAAGTCGGTCAGCTTCACATCGCCCGCCCGCGAGAGCATGATGTTGCGCGGGCTCACATCCCGGTGGACAAGATGGAGGAAACGGCCCTCAGCGTCCCGCTGTTCGTGTGCGTAGGCAAGAGCACGGGTCACCCGCGAGATGATAAAGACCGCCCACTCCGCCGGGACCGGTCGTTTCAGGGCACGGTGCTGGAGCAGGAATTCCTCCAGATTCACCCCGTCGACCAGTTCCATGACGATGAAATACTGCTTACCGTGGCTGCCCAGATGGTAAATCTGCACGATGTTGGTGTGGATGAGGTCGGCCACGAGCCGGGCCTCCCCAAGGAAATTCTTCCGGAAAGCCGGCACCCGGGAGTATTCCTGGCGGATGATTTTCAGCGCCACGCGCTTCCGGAACCCGTCCGGTCCTTTCTGGACCGCTTCGTACACACAGCCCATCCCCCCCCGGGCAATTGGGCGGACCAGTTCGTAACCGACGGTCTCTTCAATGGAGGGCACTTGCTGCACAGGGCTGTTTTTTAAGCGTGGGGGGCGCTTTGCAAGGGAAGTTTTCCGTTTTAGCACGCTTTCTGCTTACAGGTTGCTGCCGGGGGTTGACAGGCGCTGCCCCCCGCCTTCGTTTCCCTTTATGATCCATCTGACGGAACGAGCAGTGACGGCGGTGCGGGCGCTTGCGCAGGAGCGCGCGGAACCGGGGCAGCATCTGCGGGTCTTCATTCGGGCCGGCGGTTGTTCAGGTCTGGAGTACGGGATGGGCTTCGCTGAACCGGAGAAGGAGGACCACCTCCTCGAACAGGACGGGCTCAAGGTCCTTGTCGACCCGAAAAGCCTTGAGCGCCTGCAGGGCTGCGAGATCGATTTCGACGACGGCCTTTCCGGAAAGGGGTTTGAAATCCGCAATCCCAACGCGGAAAGCACCTGCGGCTGCGGCAAGTCTTTTGCCTGAACGGATCAGGCGGAAACCAGCGGGTTGACCTTCGCCTCCACGGGATCGGGCAGGGGCTCGATGACGGGCTTGGCTTGCCGACGGCGTTCCTCCTCAAGGCGGCGGCAGAATGCCTCGTACTCGAGGACCTCGAAGGTCCCGTCGGCGTGCTCGACGAGGGCGGTATTCGATTCGATCCAGTCCCCTGAGTTGAGATAATGTACGGAGCCGATGCGTTTGTTTTCGGGGGTGTGGATGTGGCCGCAGATGAAGCCCTGGCATCCGTGCTTCCTCGTCATCGCCTCGACCTGTCCCTCGAAGCGGCTGATGTAGTTCACCACTGTTTTCGTGTGGGCCTTGATGGCTTTGGAGAGAGAAAAATACGGTTTCCCGCGCCAGGAACGGTACCGGTTATAGACGCGGTTGATGCGGAGCAGGCTCTGGTAACCGATATCGCCAAGGATCGCGATCAGCTTCGAGTTCTGCGTCACGGCGTCAAAAGCGTCCCCGTGGATGACAAGGTAGCGGCCTTTCGGGGAGTCGTGGATGTAGCGGTCGACCACTTTGAGGCCCCCGAAGCGGAGCGGGAGAAAACGGTCGAGGATGTCGTCGTGGTTGCCGCGCAGGTAAATGACCTTGGTCTTGCGCTTGTCGATTTTTTTGAGAACAAGGCGGATGAAGCGGGTGTGCTTGCGCTCCCAGCCGCCGCGCCGGCCCAGCGACCAGCCGTCGATGATATCCCCGTTGAGGAGGAGGTTCTCGCAATCAACGTGCTTGAGGAAGTGGTTGACCTTGTCGATCTGGCAGTCGGGGGCCCCGAGGTGGACATCCGAGAGAACGACGGTGCGGAAGTGCAGGACCGGTTTGCGGGATTTGTTCTTTTTCATGGCGAGGGAACGGGTTGGGAGGGAAGAAGACGCAGGCATTCATTGTAGTACGTTTCTATGACACTGGACCATGCATGCGGGGCGATGGTTTCACGGGCCGCTTCCCCCATTTCGTGCCAGCGGGGGCGGAGGGCGGCGAATTCACCGGCGCAGCGCAGAAACGCTTCCCCGTCGTCATAGGCTGCGAGGAGACCGTTTTCGCCGGGGCGGATGAAGCGTCCCGGGGCGGCATAGTCGTAGGCCAGTACCGGAAGGCCGCTTGCCATCGCTTCCGTGACGACGTTGCCGAAGGTCTCCGTGATGCTGGCGAAGAGGAAGCAGTCGGCGCTGGCGTAGTGACGGGCAAGGTCCTGTCCCGTCCGCATGCCCGCGAAATGGATTTCCGGAAACTTGTCGGCAAGCCGCCGCCGTTCCGGACCGTCTCCGACAAGGACCACGCAGAGGCCCGGGATTCGCTCGCGCATGCGGCGGGTGGCCTTGAGGCAGAGCTCGATATTCTTTTCCGCGGCAAGCCGGCCGACGTACAGCGCCACCGGGGTTTCCCGGTCGGCTCCCCAGCGCAGGCGCAGCCCTTCGTCGCGCTGGTGCGGCCCGAAAAGGTCCGTGTCCACGCCGCGCGAGAAGACGCGCAGGTTGCGGAAGCCCTCCTCCTGCAGCTTCTGCAGAAGGTCCTCGGACGGGACGAAGGTCCTGCGCGTGCGGTTGTGGCAATACCGCAGCCATGCCAGCACCCCCCGGGTGAGGAATCCGTATCCATAGTGGCGGCCGTAGCTGTGGAAGTTGGTATGGAAGCTGGAGACAACGGTGAGGTTCAGTTTTTTCGCTACACGCAGCGCGCTCCAGCCCAGCGGGCCCTCGGTGGCGATGTGGAGCAGTTCCGGAGGATCGGCTTTCCACGCGCGCCGCAGCTGCCGGAAGGCGGGCAAGCCGAAGCGCAGGTCGGGATACCGGGGAATGGGAAGGCCCCGCACGGAACGGAAAACGTCGGCAAAGCGCGGTTGGTCCTTCCGGTCCCTGCGGTAGGGAGCCACCACCTCGATGCGGGCTCCCCGTTGGTGAAGGCCGTCGACCAGGCGCTCAAGGGTCATGGAGACGCCGTTGATCTCGGGAGGGAATGTTTCAGTGACCAGCGCGAATTTCAAAGCGGGTATGTGCCGAAGAAGCCAATGGGTGGTGTATCCTTGCCATCATCTACCGCCTCCGGAGAATATACATCTTCTCTTTCCGTAGTGTGGCTATGGCGTTACACTTTTGTCACGATACCATGAAAGGCAAGCGTCTCCTCTTTGTTGTCGGACCGACCGCCTCCGGGAAGACCGCCTACGCCCTCAGGCTGGCGCGGCGTCGGGATGCGGTTGTGCTCAGTTGTGACAGCCTCTGTGTCTACCGGGGCATGGATATCGGGACGGCGAAGCCCACGCCGACAGAGCGTGCTGAAATCCCCCACTACGGACTGGACCTGGTGGAACCCTCGGAAACGTATTCAGTGGCTTCCTACATTCGCTACCGCGACGAGCTGCTCGCTAGGATGGAAGAGGAAGGGAGGCCGGTGATCATCGCCGGCGGCAGCGGCTTTTATTTGAAAAGTTTCTTCACCGCGGTCACCGACGGGGCGGCAATACCCGCGTACCTGCGGGAAGAGGTGAAGCGGCTTGCCGAAAGGGAAGGGACCGCCGGACTTGCCCGCGCCCTCCGCGAGCGCAATCCGCCGGGGACCGCTTTTGCAGGGCTCGACTGGCGGAATCCGCGGCGTCTGCAGGCGGCGTTGCTCCGCTGCCGCGCGACCGGGAAAAGTTATGACCAGCTGCGCGCGGAATTTCTGCATACACCGGAACCGCTGGTGGAATGGGAAAAGGAGGTCATCTGCGTCGAGCGCGAAAGTCCGTCATGGGACGAGGCGAACCGGCTCCGCGTGGCGGACATGCTCGAGGCGGGATTGATCCGGGAGACACGACGCTTGCGTGGAGCCGGCTTTGAAAGGAACCCGAGCGCCTGCGGGGCGATCGGTTACCGGGAAACCCTCGCCTACCTCGACGGTGAAGTCGACGGCGTCGATCGGCTCGCCGAGCTTATCGTCCTGCACACGCGCCAACTTCGCCGCAAGCAGCAGGCTTGGTTCCGGCGGCAGATCCCGATCCACCGGGAAGTGGTCGTGTAGCGAAAAGCGGTGACCGGGGGTCAGGGCATTTCCACGGTGTCGCCGAGGACAGCGCCAAGGCTGCGGTCGGTCATTTCGCGAAGCCGAACCCAGCCAAGCGTGTCCCCGAGAGCGGATTTCCGCCGTTGCGCAAAGCTGAGGAACTCCTCCGAGCCGGTATTGACAACGGGCTCTTTTCTCGCGGCCATGTAGGCGAAGGTCCCCTTCTCACCGTCCATCACCATGTTGGAAATCCTTCCCTCGGCAAGATGCTGGGCCTGCTCCCAGATACCGGAACGGCGCAGCTCCGGTGGAACCGCGCCACCGGTGAAAGCCTCCACATCCTCCACCTCGAGAGCGGCTTCCGCAGCCAATTCGGCAAAGTCGCTACGGGAACGGGCCTCCTCGAAGCGGTTGCGTAACTGCTTCCCTTTATCCGCGAATAGGCGCCGTTTCTCCGCCTCGCGGTACTGCTCCTCCACCTCTTCCCGCACTTCCGCGAAGGCGGGCATGCGCGAGGGGACGGAACCGGGGGTGACGAGAATAACGGCACCGTCGGAGATGCGGGCGGCATCGGAAAAGAAGCGGTTTGGATTGGTGGCGTACATCCACATGGAATCGAGAAGATCCGCGGGTACATCCTCGACGGAAGGTGCGTTCCCGCGGGCAAAGGGTTCGATCTCGCGGGTCTGCGCTGCAAATTCTTGCCGGAGCTGATCGTATTCACGGCTGCCGAGGTCGATCTGCTCTTTCCACAGGCGAATGGTGAATTGCTCTCCTTTCCGGGCCGCAATGCGGGAGGCTTCCTCCATGACCCAATCCTTCCGGACCTCCGCCTCGACCATTCCGAAGGTGACCGGTTCCTCCTCCGGCTCTTCCCCGTCCGGTCCTTCCGAGGCATCCGCCGCCTCTTCGCCGCCCTTCCCGTATTCGGCCTCGTAGCTTTCGCGGTCACTGGCGAAAAGGGCGCGCAGTTCCGCTTCCGAAGGTTCGGCCACCTCGTCCGCGTAGGCTTCCGCCTTGAAGAGGAGCGCCGTTACCGGCAGCTTCTCGGGGATCTCGTAGCGGGAAGGATTTTCCTCGTAGAAGGTCCGCAGTTCCTCCTCGGGAATCTCCATTTCCGGGGAAAAAGAAGCGTAGTCCAGATGCGCGAGGACGAGGTCGTATTCGGTTTCCTGGGCGAGATAATCCTGCCTGATGGCGAAAGGAAGGGTGTAATCGGGCCCGGAAAGGGCTTTCCGGACCTCGCGAATGCGGTAATCTTCCCGCAGAACGCGTCCCATGGTGCGGCGGTCGAAGCGGGCATTGTTCTGCAAAGCCTCGACGATGCGGTTGTAGGATTCGGCCGAAAATTCCCCGGTCTGCCGGTCCTGAAAGATGGAAATGCTTTCCACGTACTCCTGCAGTTCCTTTTCCTTCGGGGCGGGGATTCCGAGCTGGTTGGCAAGACCAAGGGCGGTCAGGCGCAAATAGGCGTAGTCCATCAGCTGCTGGCGGTTGAGACGCAACTCCGGATGGAGGATGGCACTCACCTCGGCGGCATAGGCCAGGGCGCGTTGGTCGGCCTGCGAAGAGAGGTCATATCCGTAGTATTCGAGGGTTTCCCGTTGCCGGGCGGAGCTGCCCCCGAAAAAACTCTGCGGACCGATCGTCAGGACAAAGGTCACGATGATGACGACCAGAAGGGATCCGAAAAGCCACTTGTTGTGCTTGAGGAAAAAGTTTTGCAGCGCGGTTATCATGGGCGGGAAAAGGGGGGATTAAGCGGCGGAGAGTAGGGGGGCGGCGCTGCCTGTCAAGTATGGCGCGGGCCGCTCAGCCCCCCATGAAGAGCGGGGCGAGGTTGCGGAAAAAAAACAGGCCGACGGCTCCAGCCGCACCCACGACAGCAGCGGAAAGAAAGTAACGGAAACGCAGCGTCAGGGTACAGGTCATGACACCCCCGGCAAACAGGAGAGAGGCAAGGCTCATCCACAATCCCCTCGGGTCCCCGTTTGCGTATTGGGCCGCGTACAGAAACCCGAAAAAGCCCGCCCCGATCATGACCCGGAAGCGGATGAGCGGGAAGATTTCCGTGGCGTTGAGGAAGAGCAGAATGGCCAGGACGGCGTCGAGCAGCCCGAGGAAAAGGACCGGCTGCCGGAAAAGGCCCAGCCAGGCGCCCTCTTCTTCCTCGAGGATGGGCTGGAGGATATTCCAGCCGGGGTACAGCACGGAAACCGCGCTGATGAGGAGAATGAGCGCCAGCACCGGCGTGACGAGGGCGGCGGTGCGTTCGCGCCAGGCCGCCGCTACCCGGATATGCTTCGTTTCCTCGGTTTTCCCCTCGGCGGCCGCGAGAAGCTTTTCCACTTCGACGGAGGGGTCGTCCTCGGTGGCAAGGCCCTCCTCCTCGTCGTCGTCCTCGGCCTTCTGCCGCAGAACGAGGCGCTTTTTCTGCGGGTAAATACGGGCGTAGAGGGCTTCGTTCGCCTTGATCCGCACCCAGCTTTCCATTTTTTCATCGAAGTAGAAGTAGTCCGGGTGGATCTTTCCGGCCTCGGCAAGCGTGGAGAGCTGGTCGTGATCGTAGGGTCCCCGTGCCGTTTCCTCCTCGGGGGCACGAATGTAGAATTCCTCAGGCATGCCGCAGGAAAGAATGAGGGATTGCGAAGGCGGAGCAATCCACAAATTTCAGGCCGGCGGCCCCTGTTCCGGGAAGGTTTCGCGCAGGAAGGCGCGGGCAAGCAATTCCCCGTTGCGGAGACAGCGCAGGAGCCAGCCCAGCTGTACGGAGCGTTGCCGGTCCACGCCGAGGCGGAAGTCAATGCCCTCCGCTTCGAGACGCCGCCGGATCTCCTGCAGACAAAGGGCGACGCTGACAGAGAGGTTATAACTCTGGGTGAAGCCGTACATCGGGATCCGCGTGTGCAGGTCGGCGGAGGCGAGGAGGCCCTCCCCGAGGCCATCCTCCTCCGTTCCGAAACAGAGGGCCAGAGGCCGGTCGAGGGGTATCGCGGAAAGCGGTACCGCGTCGTTGCTCAGGGAGGTGGCGACCACGCGATACCCCGCTTCCCGCAACTCTTCCAGACAGGCGGCGGAATTGTCGTTCTCGGGATTGCGGTGGCGATGCAGGTCGACCCAGCGGGAGGACCCCATCGCGACTTCGCGGTTCAGGGTGTATGTGTAGCGGTTTTCAACGACATGCACATGCTGGATTCCGAAGCATTCGCAGGAACGCACGGAGGCGCTCGCGTTGTGCGGCTGGAAGATGTCCTCAAGGACGACCCGCACCCACTCCGTCCGCTCCCGAAGAACAGCGCGCATGCGGGCCGCCTTTTCCTCAGTGACGAACTGGAGGAGATGGTCGAGAAGGGCCTGTTCCTTCCCGGGAGAAAGATGAAGGAATTCCTCGTTCAATAGGGGAGGGGATGGGCCGAACAGAGTTCCTCGGCAATGCGGGCGGCCTCCGCGATCCGCCCCTCATCATCGATGCCGCCAAGGACGATATCAATGGCGTCGGCGATGCGGCGGAATTCCTCCTCCTCCATGCCGCGGCTCGTGCAGGCGGGCGCTCCGAGGCGGAGGCCGCTGGTCTGGAAGGGGCTGCGCGTTTCGCCGGGAACGGTATTGCGGTTGGTCGTGATGTGGGCCTTGTCGAGGGCGACCTGGGCTTTCTTCCCGGTGACCTCGGGATGGCTCTGCCGAAGGTCGATGAGAATGAGATGGTTGTCCGTGCCGCCGCTGCAGAGTCGGTACCCCTTTTCGAGGAAGCGCTCGCCCATGGCGGCGATGTTGCGACGGACCTGCTGCTGGTACTCTTTGAACTCCGGTTTCATCGCCTCACGGAAGCAGAGGGCCTTGGCGGCGATGACATGCATGAGCGGGCCGCCCTGACCGCCGGGGAAAATGGCGGAATTCAGCTTTTTCCCGTGTTCTTCCTTCGCAAGGATGAGGCCGCCGCGGGGGCCGCGCAGCGTCTTGTGCGTCGTCGTTGTGACGAAATCGCAGTGCGGAACGGGGCTGGGATGCTCCCCGGAGGCGACGAGGCCCGCGATGTGGGCGATGTCGGCGAGGATGTAGGCCCCGACCTCGCGGGCAATGCCGGCCATGCGCTCAAAGTCGATGATGCGCGGGTAGGCCGAGGCCCCCACCGTAATCATTTTCGGCTTCTCCTTGCGGGCCTGTTCCGCGAGGGC
>JAAAOD010000275.1 GCA_009908535.1 Verrucomicrobiota bacterium | reverse complement strand
CCGATCGAATTCAACCTGACCCCGACAACGGAGGAATGGAAGGTGTACCGACGGATCGACGACGGGGAGCTGTCCATGATCGAGCAGGGGCTTGATTCCGCGTCCGACGTGCTCAGCGTCATTGTCACCGACAGTACCCTCCCGGCTTCCGACAGCCGCATCTGTTATTTCGTGCAGTTGTTCGACGAGCACGGCAACCCCAGTCCCATGGTGCGGCTTGGCTGCACCGGGGTGGAAGGCAAGGAACCGATTCCGTCCCCGATGCTGGCTCCACCGGAGGCCGTGGGGACTTCCGCATCCCCCAATGCGGCAGTGACGTGGTTCTGTGCACCGTACGGGGTGGATCGTTTCATCGTCGAAATGACGGCGGACAATCCGGACAACCTGCCGGGCGCGCTCGGGGACGATTTTCCCTCGGCGGGCACCGTGTACGAGGAGGACGGGCGTTTCTGGATTCCCTACACAACGCGCCTTGCCAACGGTCTCGCCCCCGGCAACAGCCCGGAGTTTGTGGCCACGGCGGAAGGAGTCGTATCCGGTGTTGAATACACGTTCCGCGTGAAGGCGGTGGGTCCGAGCGGACGGACCAGCGAATACAGCAATGAAGAGACCTTCACGTGGAATCCGGACACCGACGCCACCGTCAGCGGTCCGGACGTTCCATGGCCGGCCCGCGGGCTGCCGGAGTTGAGCGGGTTTCACGACGACATCATCGCCAAGCCCGTGAACATCGGAAGTTACGCGGGGGCCGGTGTCCGCGTAGGGAAAATCCGCTACGCTTCCGGTGAGCGCCCCGATCCGGCCAAGACCCCGTGGGATTTCCTTTATCCCCGAGATATCGACGTTGATGACGGGGTGGAATCGCTCCTTTTCACCGATATCAGCGGCGACCCACTGATCCCCTTTGTTCTTTACCGGTATCAGCAACCCAATGCGCGCTATCCTCAGGTCTCGGGCGACGTTTACCAGGTCAGTCCGATGATGGAAAGCATCGCGACCGTCGAGTCGGGCGGCCTCATCAGCAACGAGGATCCCTTTATCCTTGTCGATCCGAGCGATGACGAGGAACAGGGCTCCGGCTGGTACGACCTCCTCGTGAAGGACACGCAACCGATGGTGCGCGGAGCGCAGTACCGGTATTTGATGGTCCGCTACGACGCGACAACCCGGGAGATTGTGGAAGTCATCCCGACCAACCCCATCGAAATTGAATAAGGACAGGGCGCATGAAAAAGAAAACCACCACCATCCTTTCCGTGGAGGCGCGCGTCCTCCTTACCGCCGGTTTTGTCTTTGCGGGATTGACCCTGCACGGCCAGCCTCTCAATCCGCACGCCGTGCTGGAAACGCCGGCGGGCTGGGTGGCCTCGCCCGACCTTGACGACGACGGCGAGCCCGATCTCGTCCTCCTTGACCGCGAGGACGGCGTCTTGCGGGCGGCCCTTGTTTCGGGGGGCGCCACCAATTGGCTGACGCCGGTGGCGAGCGGAATCGCCGAACCGGACGCCTTCGCGGCGGGTCCTTTCGGGCCCTCGGCCCTTGCGGCGGTCGCGGTGACCAAGGAAGAAGCCAACCGGATCAACCTGTTCGATGTCACCGGCGGCGGTCTTGAGCCAGTACCGCAGACGCTCTATCCCACCATTGTCGGAACGCGGGAATTGACGGCCCTTCCGGAGGGCAGTGCGGATGATGACGGAACGAGTACCGCGACCGCACCATGGGAACTTCTAACGTATTCGCAAATTCATGACCCGACCGATAGCGGTGGGGACCGCCGCCTTCTCCGCCGAAGTGCCGGCGGGGTGATGGAAGAATATTCGACAACCTTTGAAATCGCCTCGCAGGCCGAGCGCGGCCATGGGAATTTCTGGGTGGAGGAGGGCCTTCCCATGCTTGGCCTTTACCGCGAATCCGCGACGCCGGGGCAGGATTTCTTTCGCCTCTACTACACGGAAGACGGGGATTTTGACCTCGTCGATACCGTTACCGTGAATGCCGGTGCGGAGGTTGTGCATGCGTCCTTCGACGATTCCGGGGCCTTTCAATTTGTCTTTCATGTGCCCGGCAGCGACCAGATCGAGGTGTTTGGTTGGGATGGCAGCCAGCTCAATCTCATCGGCACGTTCAATCTGTCCGCTCCGGCGGCGGCCCTTTTTCCCTTTGCCGACGGTTCGGCGGCCGGGTTGCTGGCGATCCCGATGAGCAGCTCCGGTTTGCGCGAATACAGTTTCGACGGCGCCTCCGCTCCCGTGTTCGGACAATTGTTGAGCCCCGCCTCGGGCCTCCCGGTAACGGGTGCCCTTGCGCGTCCGGACGGCAACCTGTTCGTCTTCAGCAGCGACGAGGACTCCGGGAAAGTCGAGGCGGCGGAGCTTTTCGAGCACGACGGCAACGGGTTCAATTCCGCGACGCAAATTGCCCTTCCGGCGAGCCCCGGCGGAGCGAGCAACGTCCTCCTTTTTGCGGACACGCCCTTCATTGAGGAAAATCCCGAACTGACGGGACGTTGGCAGACGGGGGTGTGGACCTCCGGAGTGAGCCTTCCCGGCGGGAGCGTGGAGGCGGAAGAAGAAAGCTTCGGTGGCCCGGCTGCGGGCCTCGGCAACCCGGTCACCCGTAACCTCGGCAGTCCGCCCGCCGGGACGGTCGCGGTCCTCGGCAACCAGGTGACGGAGGATATTTCCCTGCATGATCCGCGGCCCGCGGCCGGTGAACTGAAGGCCGGCTTCGAGGTCACGCCTGGTTCGGGCGAGTACCGCGAGAGCGTGACGGCGCAGATCCTGACCAAGGCCGGAGGCACGAACGTTGTTTACCGCATCCTGCCGGACGGAGAGTGGGATTTGGCCGGCAACGCGGTGGGCCCGTTTTACGAGGAAACCCAGCTGCAGTTTGTCGGCATCAATGGATCGCAGTGGAGTCCGATGCAGACCGTGCACTACCAGTTCACGGAAGGTCCGGGTGAACTGGATTCCGACGAGGACGGGGTGCCGGATTTTGTCGAGGACGCCAATGGGCTGGATCCGATCGCATCGGAAGACGACGGCGACGGCGACGGTTTCTCCGATTTTCTGGAACTGATGGCGGGAACTTCGCCCACCGACGACACGGACACCCCCTTGTCGCGCGAATTGGATTCCGACGGGGACGGCTATTCCGATTTCGAGGAACAACTGGCCGGCACCGACCCGGGGAATGCTTCTTCGGCGCCTTCCGCCAGCGTTTTGAACCTGCAGAGCGTCTTTGACCTCGTCGCCGTGCCCCAATCCCATGACGGTACGTCGGCGGTCGATCCCTTTGTCGCATCGCTGGACGAAGCGACGGAAGGACCCGGCGACGCCTTCGCCACGCCGGTACGGCTGTACAACCTCGCCGGTTCGCTGCTCGGCTACGACCGCACCCGTGATCACGGTATCAGCGGCGTGACCGATCCCTCCGCCTTGATCGGGGAAATCGCACCCGGGGAGAACGGATTGCCCATGGTGGTGGCGACGGGACGGAACTTTCCCGTCGATGTCGCGGCTCCCGACAACCGGATCGGCCGACAGATCGCCGCCCTTGTCATGCCGCCGGATTTGGAGGCACCCGATTTTACCTATAGCTTTGGCAGTGCTGGCGGGGATCCGGCGGCCGAGGCGGCGGCATGGGTCAGCTCGGTCAAGTCGCAGCTCCTGTCCCTTTCCCGCGAACAGACGGTGCGGGCGTTCGACCTGTACGATACGCTGGTTCTCCTTCTGGTGGAGGCGCGCCTCGAGCAGATCCTCGAGGCCCGCGGGCTGCTTCCGGCGGCCGACCGCATGACCCTGACGGGTTTCCGCACCGGCGAGGATGCCGTCGCGCTCGCGGCCGCTCCCGGCGACGGGAGCCGGGCGGTGCAACCGGGCCTGGCGACCTTCCGCGACGTGCAGCGGGAGTTCGGCGGCGTCGATACCGGTTACCAGCTCGGGATCGTCTTCGACAGCGCCGACGGCATCATTCAGAGCCCACCCAATGGAAATGTCTCCGCCCTGCGGCAGGTCGCCGAGGCCATCTACCGGGTGAGCGCGGCGCAGGCCAATGACGATCCCGGCTCGCTTCTCCCACCCATGGAGGCCCTGCGGCGCTTCGTCCGGACCGGCTCCCTCGCCGATACCGGTTATCCCACGGCGGCACCCGGGGCGCCCTTTGACGCCACGACCCTTGGTTCCGCCAGCGCGGGCGTGGCCTATGTCCTTGCCCAGGGCTTGAACCGGCCCGTGAGCACCCTGGCCCTGACCATCACCGGTTCCACCGACGGGGGGCCGGACAGCTGCACGGTCCTGCTCGACGACGCCCTCGGCCAGGACGTCAGCCTTGTCGATTTCAAGGGAAATCCCTTTGTCCTTCCGGATGCGTTTGAGATGCCGGCGGGAAGCGTTCTTGAAGTCCGCGGATACACCGATGTGCCCGCGGATTGCGGGGCCGACCTTGGTATGGAGGTGATCCCCACGGTCGACCTCGTTTCCCTTCCCGGCGCTCCCGCCGGGGACGCGGACAACGATCTGATCGCCGACGACCTCGAGGATCTCTACACGGGGCCGCTCAGTGCCTACAACGACAGCGACGGCGACGGCTATTCCGATCTGCAGGAGACCCTCGAAGGCACCCACCCGCTGGATTCCGGCAGTACGCCCGCCGGACCCCCGGTCGATCTAGAACCGCCGGAGATCGAGCTGACGCAGGACGGGGCCGGTGATTTTGTCTTCACCTTCGACTTCCCGGCCGACTATGCTTCCGACATCGGTTTCCAGCTGTATTCCTCGACGGGCCTGTCCTCCTTCCCGACGGACGAGGGGATGGAAGCGGGCCACCTCGGCGGCGGTGCCTTTGAACTGGAAATGCCGAATCCGGGCGAGGGCTCCCTTCCGGAGTTTTATCGCTTCCTCCTGTTCCTGAAGTAGACTGCAAGGGGAAAGGGCAACCGGATCTTGCCGCGGTTTCCGGATGGGGACACGGTGGCGATTATGTCATGGCAGCCGCAGGACCTCGTTGAAATCGGCCGCTTTTCGACGTCCGCGGACGCGCATGACTTCGGTCTCGTGGTCCTGAGTCAGGGAGAGCATTACTGGGTGGACCGTGAGGGTCCGGACTGGGTGCTGCTGGTTCTTCCCGAAAAGGCGGATTTCCTCTCCCATCAGCTCGACCTGTATGAGGAGGAGATTTTTTACTGGCCGCCGCCGGAGCCCGTCGCCCACGAATACCCGACCGGGTTGGCGCCGGTCTTCGTCTGGGCCTTTGTCCTGACCCTTTCCTACGGGGCGAGCCTGTACTGGCCGGTCCTGCAGGAATGGGGCCGCGTGGATGCCGATGCCGTGCGCGCGGGCGAGCACTACCGGGTTCTCACCGCTCTCTTCCTGCATGCCGATTTCGGGCATCTGCTCAGCAACCTGCTCTTCGGCGGTTTTTTTCTGTTCTTCTGTGCCCGGCAGATGGGAGCGGTGTTGGCTGTGGGAGCGACGTTTGCCGCCGGCGCGGTGGGGAATTTCCTCAACGTTCTCCTTTACCAGCCGGAGCCGCACTTCTCCATTGGCGCTTCCACGGCGGTCTTCGGCACGGTTGGCCTGCTCGTCGCCTTTCCGTTGGGCAACGGCCAGTTCAAGGGGGGCGGCCGGGTCCTTCTCCGCAGCCTGATCCCTGTCCTCGCCGGCATGGCGCTGCTGGCCTTTCTCGGAACCGGGGATGAATTCACCGATACAACCGCGCACCTGACCGGTTTCGTCAGCGGGGTGCTGCTGGGGCTTGCGCTGGGGCTGGGAAAGCGGTTCCTGCCCGGGAGCTGATCAGGCACTGCCGCCGCCGCCGCTTCCCTGCTGGGCGTACTGGGCGGTGGAGGCGAAGAGCTGGTGCGCGAAAATGCCGATCGTCA
>JAAAOD010000163.1 GCA_009908535.1 Verrucomicrobiota bacterium | reverse complement strand
AGGCCAAAGCGGCCGAACCGCCGGTGGCACCGGCGCCCTCCGGGGACAACGTGCGCACCTTCCGCCTCAGCGTCGCCGGCAAAACCGCCGAGGCCACCGTGGAGGAACTGGCATGACCGATTACGACGCCCGTATCGAAGAATTGGAGACACGCGTGGCCGCGCTCGAGGAGGCGCTGGCAAAACGGCAGCCCGCGCCGTCGAAACCCGCCCCGGCCCCCGCCCGGCCCAAAGCGGAGGCGGAAGAGGAGATTCCGTGGGCGGTCCTTGCCGCCACCATCGCGGCCATGCTGCCGGACAAGCAGATCAAGAGCCTTTCCGTCGTTTCCGTGGAGGCCCGCCCCGTGGCGGCCTCCTGGGTGCTGGCGGGCAAACTGGATATCTTCCAGTCCCATCGAATTCGTTAATGAACCCTCAAGTCGAAAATAAATATGAGTAACACCATGGAAAAAAAGAAACTGGAACTGCCCTTTTCCGTACCGGAAGCGGTGGAGGACCTCCTGCGGGAATGTCCCTCCTTTACCATCGCTTCCGGAAACGATGACCTGAACCGCATGGCGGTTCCGGAAGGAACGGAAGGCTGGCACGAAGTGGCCTACGACGTTCCCGGAAAAGGCCGGGTCGTCGAGGCGGTCGTCTGCCGCGCGAAGAACGGCATCACCGCCAATTACCTCGAACCGTACATGCGCCGCCGCGACCCCGACTGCATGGTCATCGGCGACGAAAAACCGACCGACAAGCCGAAGTTCTCCGAGCGGTTCGGCAAGCCCTTCGAAGGCCTCCGGAAGGAAACCTTCGACTGGATGAAAACGCAGAACCTCGCCCTCTTCCCCTTCAACGCGGGCGTGGAAGGCAAGGGCACGGAGGGCCTCGCCATCGCCCCGGCCAACGCGGGCTTCTTCGCCTACGGCCTCGGGCTGCTGCAGGGGGCCATTCCGCTGGACCAACTGCCGGAAAACTTTTCCCCCAAGGCGATCATTTACGTCGCGCCGCCCTTCCGGCACACCCACTTCGAGGGTAAGCAGGTGGTCGTGCACAACCGCCTCGAGGACGGGCACGAACTCTACAGCTACAACCTGTATCCCGGACCGAGTGCGAAAAAGGGCGTCTACGGCATGCTCCTGACGCTTGGCGAGGCCGAGCGCTGGGTGACGATGCACTGCTCGACCGTGCAGGTGGTGACGCCGTACGAGAACAAGGTCATCATTTCCCATGAAGGCGCCAGCGGGGGCGGCAAGAGCGAGATGCTCGAGCAGGCCCACCGCGAATCGGACGGCTCCCTTCTCCTCGCCGAGAACACCCTGACCGGGGACCGGCGGACGCTTTCGCTGCCGCGCGCCTGCGAACTGCGCCCCATTACCGACGACATGGCCCTGTGCCACCCTTCGTTGGAGAAAGGCCGCGGCAAGCTGTCCCTCATGGACGCCGAGGATGCCTGGTTCGTCCGCTGCAACCATATCGACAAGTATGGCACCGACCCGCACATCGAAAAGTTGACGGTCCAGCCGCCGAAGAGCGACCTGCTTTTCCTCAATATCGAGGGCCAGCCGGGGGCCACGACCCTGCTCTGGGAGCACATTCAGGACGAGCCCGGCAAGCCCTGCCCGAATCCGCGGGTCATCATCCCGCGCGATATGATGCCGGGCGTGGTCAAGGGCCACGTCGAAGTGGACATCCGCAGCTTCGGCGTGCGCACCCCGCCCTGCACCGCCGAGGCCCCCTCCTTCGGGATCATCGGCATGGTCCACCTGCTTCCGCCCGCCCTCGCATGGCTGTGGCGCCTCGTCGCTCCCCGCGGCCACGCCAACCCGAGTATCGTGCAGACCGAGGGCATGACCTCCGAGGGCGTGGGCTCGTATTGGCCGTTCGCCACCGGAAAGCGCACCGAGCACGCCAATCTCCTTCTCGACCAGATCATTGAGACGCCCGCCGTCCGTTACACCCTCACTCCGAACCAGTACATCGGGGCGTGGAAGGTCGGTTTCATGCCGCAGTGGATCATCCGCGAGTACCTCGCCCGCCGCGGCGGTGCCCGCTTCTCCCGGGAAAAACTGCGTATGTCGCGGTGCCCGCTCCTCGGCTACACGCCGGGTTCCATGATGGTGGAGGGCCGGACCATCGGCAGCTGGTTCTTCGAGGTCGACAAGCAGCCGGAAGTCGGCGCCAACGCCTACGACCAGGGCGCGGCCATCCTCGAGGACTTCTTCCACCGCGAACTGAAGGTCTTCCTCGAAGGCGACCTCAGCGCGACGGGCCGGAAAATCATCGAGTGCTGCCTCGAAGGCGGCACCCTCGAAGACTACCAGTCCCTCCTCGACCTTCCCCTCTTCGAAGAGGACGAGTAAACGACCTTCCCGTCATCCGGACAACGGATGGTGGAATTTGCAAAGAAGGCCGCTCCGCCCGGAGCGGCCTTCTTCTGTTTACAGGAAGAGAAATCCGGCGAGCGCGTTGAGCAGGTAGCCGGTCAGGACGATCGCCGCCGCCGTAATGGCAAAATAGATACCGATCAGCGGCAGGCGCATGACCCGGCGGAGCATGACCGCTTCCGGCAGGCTGAGCGCGGCCATGGCCATCATGAAGGCGAGGGCGGTGCCAAGGGGAATCCCCTTTTCGAACAGGACCACCGCCACCGGCACGATGGCGGCGCAGCTTCCGTACATGGGAACCCCGAGGGCCGTCGCAATGGGAACGGAAAACAGCCCGGTCGCTTCCATGACGCGGTGAATGGATTCCTGCGGGACGTAATTGTGGATGAACGCCCCGAGGGCCACGCCGACCAGCACCCACAACCAGATCTGCCGGATGACGGAGACCGCCTCGTCGATGCCGTAGCGAATTCTCGTGACAATCGTGTGTTCGGTGACTCCGTTCGCCGCGTGGGCGGATTCCGTCATGTCCTTTTCAAGAAATCCCTCCAGCCGCATCCGGCCGAGAATCGCCCCGGCGACCGTCCCGATGAACAGTCCGCTGGCGACATAGGCCACGGTCACCGGCAGGCCGAATTCCCCCGCCATAAGCACGACAAGGTACTCGTTGATGATGGGCGAAGTGATCAGGAAGGAAAAGGTCACCCCGAGCGGCACCTGCGCCTTCAGCAGGCTGATGAAGATCGGAATGGAGGAACAGGAACAGAAGGGCGTCACGGCCCCGAAAACGGCCGCGACGAGGTTCCCCCAAAGGCCCCCGGCGCTCATCCAGCGCCGCAGCCGGTGCTCCGGCAGCCACGTGCGGATGAAACCGATGACAAAGATCATTCCGGCAAGCAGCAGGAAGATCTTCAGGGTGTCATAAACGAAGAAATGAAGGGCCCCGCCGAGACGGGTCGCCGGATCAAAACCCAGCCACTGGTAGACGATCAGGTCGGCGATCGCTAGCAGCATTGATCGCCCTTATCCTCCTTCTTGCCGGAAGTGCAGCAGCATCCTTCGGCGGCGTTCGCGTCGGCCTTCGCTTTCATCTTTGCGTCCAGCTTTCCGAGCAGGCGTTGGAAAAATCCGGCCTTTTTCCCGCCGGGGCCCGTGTTTTCTTCCACTCTGGGTTCCGTTTTTGTCGTCATAAAAGGTTCCTCAGGTCAGCCTTTCCCGCTTGCGAGGACGGTCGCGCAGGAGGCATTCTCCCCGCGCAATCGCCCCTCGATCGCCTCGCGCCTGCGCAGGTCCTCCGCAAAACAGAGGCGGTCCCCGTAACAATCCTGCAGGCACTGCAGGTTTTCCCGCAGCAGCGGATTCTCCTCTTCCGCAAGGCGGTAGATCCGCCACTGCGCGCGCCGCTCCACCCTGAGCATGCCCAGTTCCTTCATGTAGCGCAGCTGCTTCGACATCTTCACCTGGTCCGTTTCCAGAATCTCCATCAGATGGCACACGCAGAGCGGCCCCGCCTTCAGCAGGTTCAGGATCCGCAGCCGTTGTGCGTCGCACAGGCATTTGTAGACGCTGATAAATTCCATTGGTTGTATATTCTTGATTTAGTATATAAAGGGCAACAAAAAAATCCGCTTTCCCTGCATCCAAACGTTCCCGCGCGACGTAAGGGTGGGTATGCAGAATACGGGTTGTCATGCGGAGGTTTTACCTGTGGAGGATCCGGACCAGCGGATCGCCTCAGCGGTCCTGGAGGGAAACAACCAGGCCTTCAATCAGCTGGTTGAGCGGTACTGGGCGCGTATTTTTGCCCGGGTTTACCAACTGCTGGGCAACCGCGAGGACGCGGAGGAAATCACGCAGGACACCTTCCATCGTGCTCTGGAGAGCCTCGCCGATTTCCGTTGGGAAGCGAGTTTCTCCACCTGGTTGTACCAGATTGCGAGCAATCTGGCCCGGAACCGCTACTGGTACTGGAAGCGACGGCGGCGGGAGCGCAGCCTGTCCCTCGACATGCCGGTGCACGAGGACGGTGGGACGCTGAGCGAAATCCTGCCCGACGAGGCCGCTGACCCGGGCGAACGTGTCCGCTGGAACGAGTTCCACTCTTCCATTGAGCGTGAGCTGGAGGGCTTGCCGGTCCGTCACCGCAGCATTCTGGAAATGCGCCTCCTCGATGATCTCAGCTACGAGGAGATCAGCGACCGCCTTGATGTTCCGGTAGGGACGGTCAAGAGCCGGATAGCGCGGGCGCGGCAGTGTCTCGGGGCGGCCCTTGGATTGCAGGAGCGCAGCAAAGTCCAGGGCTTTGCGATGGACCTGTCCCGGCAGCGAAAGTAGGCGGGTCTCCGATGGACAACCCGCTCTTGCGGGGCTCAGCCACTGCGCAAGGCAGCCTTGATGAGGGCGTCGGCTCCGGCTTCGGCACCGAGATCGCCCTGCGCCTTACGCACCGCCTTGTCGGCGGCGTCCAGCTTGAAACCGAGGGTCATCAAGGCCTGCACGGCATCGGCGAAGGAACTGGCCGCCCCCTCGACGGGAACGGGAGCGTTGGCTGGGGAGCGTTCGGCGGTTGCGGGGGCGCTTTCCCCGGGCCGTCCGATTTTGTCCTTCAATTCGATGCAGACCCGTTCGGCGGTCTTTTTGCCGATACCGGGACATTTCGCGATGAGGGCGGCGTCGCCGCTGGCGATCGCGGAACGGAGCATGGCGAAGGACAGCCGACTGAGCAGATTGAGTCCGATCTTGGGGCCGATGCCGCTGACCCGGCTGGTGACGAGGTGGAAAAAGTCGCGTTCCTCGGCACTGGCGAAACCGTAGAGGGCCTGATGGTCCTCGCGGTAGACCGGTTGGACATGGAGGCGGACGGTTTTCCCGGCGGCGGGCAGCTTTTCGGCCGTGGTGACGGGGATTTCCACGCGATAGCCGACTCCGTTGCAGTTGAGGACGCAATGCAAGGGCCCCGCCTGCTCCACCGTGCCTTCGATAAAACTGATCATGGGGAGGCGCGCAAGGAAAGGACATCCCGCATGTCGTAGAGGCCGGGTTCCTGTCCGCTTGCCCAGTGGGCGGCCCGGAAGGCGCCGCTGGCAAAGATCCGGCGGTCGGCGGCCCGGTGGGTGAGTTCGATCCGATCGTGTTCGCCAAAGAAGAAGACGGTGTGTTCGCCGATGACTTCACCGCCGCGAAGCGCGTGGACGCCGATTTCGCTTCCGGAGCGCTCCCCGGTTTCTCCTTTGCGCCCGTGCCGGAGACCGGCCTCCGCGAGCGATGGGGCCGCCTGCAGGGCCTCGGCGAGGGCCAGCGCGGTTCCGCTCGGCGCGTCTTTTTTGTGCCGGTGGTGGACCTCCGTGATTTCGGCATCGTAGCGATCGGCAAGCACCTTGCCCGCGGTCTCGGCGAGGTGCAGGAGCAGGTTCACGCCCACGGAATAGTTGCCCGCCCAGACGATCGGAATCAGCGCGGTCGCCTCGAGGATCGATTTCCGTTCCGGTTCGCTGTGTCCGGTGGTCCCGATGATAAGGGGGATGCCG
>JAAAOD010000143.1 GCA_009908535.1 Verrucomicrobiota bacterium | reverse complement strand
TTTTGTCTGTACGCTGGACCTTGAAACCGACCTTGAGAACCGGCCCGCCGCCGCGCGCCTGCGCGCCAGCCTGATGGACTACCTCGGTTCCCCGGCCTTTGCTCCGCAGGGCGACCTGACCGGCGAGGAACTCAAAACCCTTTTCGGCGAGCCCGGGCTGACCGCTTCCGCCAACAGCATGCATCCGGACTACCCCGCCAACAACGCGGTCGACGCTGATCCCGCCACGATCTGGCACACCGATTGGAACCATCGCCACGGTCCTCCGTTCCAGTTGACGGTGGAATTGCCAAAGGAGCGGACGGTTGTCGGCTTCCGCTACATTCCGCGGCAGGACAAGCCCAACGGCCGCATCAAGGAGTACCGGATCGAGGCGCTCGGGGAGGAGGGTTCATGGATCAAGCTGACGGAGCGGCGCGCCTTTCCCGCCGGTACCGAAACCGTGGATTTCCGCTTCGAAGAACCGGTTTCGACAAACCGGCTGCGGCTCCACATTTTCAATGCCCATGACGGTCGCCCCATGGCCTCCGCCGCGGAGTTTCTTCCCATCCTCGCGGGGGAATCCTCCGCGGAGGGCGATGTCCGCGACCTTGGCCTGATCCCGGGATTTAATGATGAATCGCCATAAACTTCCCTTCCTCGGCGGCGCCCTGACGGCGGCTTTTCTGCTGCCGGCGGGCTCGCACCTTGCCGGTCAGGACGGCCCTGTCCCGGACCGGCCGAATATCGTCCTCCTCATGGCGGAGGACATGACGCTTGATCTCGGTTGCTACGGCAAACCGTGGCTGGACACACCCCACCTCGACCAGCTGGCCCGCCAAGGTACGAAATTCACGCGCTTCTACACCACCGCGCCGATGTGCTCGGCCAGCCGCACCGCCCTCATGACGGGCGTCTACCAGACGACCAGCGGCGGCATGCACCACCGCAGCCGGATCAAGGATCCGCAACCCGAAGGCATCCGCCCGCTGCCCCACCTCCTCCGCGACAACGGCTATGTCACCGTCCTCGGTTCCGAATGGATCGAACCGGCCGGGACCAAGGTCGATGTCAACTTCGCGGGATGGAGGGGCCAATACCTTTTCGATTATGTCGCCGACCTCGCCACCGCCCGCGAGGAACATCCCGGGCAACCGGTTTTCCACCAGGTCCAGCTCGCCCTCAGCCACCGCTGGTACAGCGAGCGCTGGCCGGACATGCGCGAAAGCCTCCCGAACCCCGTGGATGCGGAGAAAATCGTCCTGCCCCCCTACCTTCCGGATACTCCCCTGGTGCGCGAGGACGAAGCGCTGCGGCTCTCCGCCGTCCAGTACATCGATCGCCAGGCCGGCGAACTTCTCCGCAAATACGAGGAAGCGGGGCTCGCCGAAAACACCGTCTTCATCTTCATCGGCGACAACGGGCAGAACCAGGTCCGCGGAAAAAGCTACCTCTACGAACCCGGCATCCTCTGTCCGCTGCTCATCAAAGGACCCGGTCCGGTGCCGCGGCAACTGGTGGTCGACGACCTCGTCACCGGGGTCGACCTCGTCGCCACCATCCTGCAATTGTCCGGAACTCCCGTCCCGGATTGGGTGCAGGGGCGGCCCTTCCTCGCCGATCCGGATTATGCGCCCCGCGAGGCCGTCGTCACCGCCCGCGACCGGCACGACAATGTCGGCGACTGCATCCGCGCCGTCACCACCGACCGCTACAAGTACATCCGCAATTTCATGCCCGAGGTCCCATGGGACGCGGGCATGGACTACTACGAGAAAAACCGGCCCGTCCTCCTGCAGATGCGCGAACTCCACAAAAATGGCGACCTCACCCCCGTGCAGGCCCGCTTCCTCGCCCCGCGCAAACCGGAAGAAGAGCTTTACGACCTCCGCGAGGATCCGTACGAGACCACCAATCGGGTCGACGACCCGGACTATGCGAGGATCCTGAAGGAGCTGCGCGCCTCCCTCCATCAATGGTTGCGATCCTCCGGGGATCAGGCCCTCCGGAAAAACGAAGAGGGGGAGTGGGAACCTCTCAAGGAGTGGCGTCGGATCGATCGGTAAGCAGCATCATTCCTTCATCATTCATTGGAGCGACACCGTCCCCGCGAAGGGCATTCCTCCCTGCCTTTCGGTCACTTGCATTTCAACCGGATAACCCCGTCGAGGTCATAAAATCGTGCGGGTTTTTCCGAGTTTCGCCCATTCAGTTCATCGTCTGCTTCTGATAAACTTTTAATGAAATCTATTAACCCCACACTATTATGAAAAAAACCATTCTCCTCACCGCAATCATCGGCGCAGGAACCTCCGCCTGCTTTGCTCAGAGTCTGATAACTCCCGGGGACACGGCGGGCATGGCGACTTACACAACTCCAGATGGAAAAGTAACCATGACCTCCATGGTGGACAGCAGCCCCTCCTCAACGTTTTCCACCGCCGGTAATTTTATCGGCGTTGAAGGGGGATCCAACCCCAATGCCGTCGACACCCGCGATTGGGAGGGTGCCAATACTCCGGAAGGGATTTCAATGGACTTCGCCTCCGACGTAGGCCTGTCGCAGATCGTTTTCAAATGGTACGGCGGGGACGTTACGATCTCCGGATTCACCGCCGATCCTCTTGCCACCGGCATGGATTCGACTGCATCAAATTCCCTGCGGGACATCTCCTACAGCGGCGGTACCCTCTCCTTCCGTCTCGACGGAAACTGGACGGGAACAGCCACCTTGGATCTGGACAACCTGAATGCTTCGGCGGATTCGACATTAATGATCGCTCCCGTGCCGAATGATGGGGGCGGCATCTACACCAGCTCTCCAAGATTCTCCATCACCGAGATGAGCTATCAGGTCGTTCCCGAACCCGGTCTGGCTGCGGTAGCCTTCGGTGCCCTTGCCCTGTTTTTCGTAGTACGGCAAAGGCGCCGCGCTTAGAAGAAAGCCTCTCCTTTTCCCCAAGCCCCCGACCCAACCTTAACCTCAATCGATCATGAGGAATCGCACCCTATTGTTTCTTGCCTTTGCGACGATGGGTTCCGCGGCCGTTCCGGCCTTGCAGGCGGAAACCTTCGAATCGCTCTACTTGTACAACCCCGGAAGCCACCGGAACAACTTCGACGGCATCGTCGGCGTTGAATTCGTCGCGGCGCCGGATGTCGAGATCACCCACCTCGGTTTCTACGACGCCCATGGCGACGGCCTTGCCGCCGAGCATGAAGTGGGGCTGTTCGTCACCGGCACGGGCGAGGAAGTCGCCAAGGTGACCGTTCCCGCCGGAGAAGCGGCTCCCTATGCCAGTTTCTGCCGCTGGGTGGAATTGGACAGCCCGGTCGCGCTCACCGAGGGCACCTCCTACACGGTGGGTGCCGTTGTTCGTGACGGCGGCGATCTCTGGGTGGGCTCCGACGGGCAGGCGGTGCCGCCGTCCCGTTTCAACAGCAACGTCACCACATGGCTGACCGATTTCGTGGTCGGACGCTGGCAGGCGGGAACCACCTCCGCCGGGGTACCCGCCAACACCCTTGGCGATAATCAACTAAATCGCGGCTACCTCGCCGGGAACGCGGCCTACACCACCCCGACCGAGGAGCTGTCGGTGACCGTGGATGCCGGTACCGAACACCAGACCATCCGCTCGTTCGGGGCCTCCGATGCATGGAACGTGGAATTTGTCGGCGAATACTGGGAGGAAGCGGAAAAGGAAAAAATCGCCGAATGGCTCTTCAGTACGGAAATGGATGAGGAGGGCAATCCCCTCGGCATCGGCTTGTCGCGGTGGCGCTACTACATCGGTTCCGGTTCCGCCCAGCTCGGGTTCGACAGCGGGATTGACCTTGAACAACGCCGCACGGAGGGCTTCCTCACCGATGAACTGACCTACGACTGGGACCGGCAGCAGGGACAGAACTGGTTCCTCGAAAAAGCGGCCGAATATGGCGTGGAGGAATTCGTCGGCTTCGCCGTATCGCCCCCGGTCCAGTACACGATCAACGGGCTCAGTTATCCGGATGAAGGCCACGGCCTCCAATCCAATCTCGCCGATGACCATTACGGGGATTTCGCCGACTACCTCGCCGAGGTGGCCCACCATTTCGAGACGGAGAAAGGCATCACCTTCGATTACATCAGCCCGGTGAACGAGCCGCAATACGACTGGGAGGATCCCGGCCAGGACGGCTCCCCATGGACCAACGAGGAAATCGCGCGGCTCGTCCGCGAACTCGACACTTCCATTGAAGAACGGA
Source organism: Verrucomicrobiota bacterium (assembly GCA_009908535.1). GTDB lineage: Bacteria > Verrucomicrobiota > Verrucomicrobiia > Opitutales > Oceanipulchritudinaceae > Oceanipulchritudo. The sequence goes on along the minus strand of JAAAOD010000143.1, from coordinate 1,672 downwards.
ATCTCGACAATTCGGAGATCTTCCTCGCCGAAGCCGGGAGGATCGACCATCTCCTCGAGGAAAGCGATCCCGAACCCGCCGAGGAAGTCATCCACGACCTGTTCGACCCGCAGAGCGCAAGCTACGTGGGGGACCTTGCCAATGTGGCCCCGATCGTGAGTTACCACGCCTACTGGGTGAACAATACCAGCGAAGAAATCCGCACCGGTCGGGAAGACGCGACCGCGCTTGCCGATGAATTCGGCCTCGAGCTGGCGCAGACGGAATACAGCCTCCTCGGCATTCTCGACATTCTCGAGGGCCGTCCCGGCGGCTACCTCGACATCGCCATGCACCAGGCGAAAATCGTCCATAGCGACCTGAAGTACGCCAACGTCACTTCATGGTCCTACTGGACCTCCATGGAGCAGGAGCGCTACAACCAGCGCAACCGTTTCGAGCTGGTCTGGCTTACCGCCGATTCGAACTTTGACCTGAAGACCGGTGGAACGGCCGAGCCCAACAAAACGATGTGGGCTTACGGGAACTTCACCCGCTTCATCCGGCCGGGCTACACCCGCGTCGAACAGACCGGGGCCGACGACCTGCTCGGGGTCATGGGCACTTCCTACATGGCCCCCGACCAGAGCGAGCTGGTGAGCGTCTTCATCAATTACGGTTCCCGTCCGAAAAACATTGTCATGGATTATCAGAACCTGCCGGGAGGCCTCGAAGCCGGTGATCAGCACACTTATGTGACCTCCGCGACGATGGACCTCGCATACGTCGGCAGCAACGCCGCCGGGGAACCGGTCGAAGCCCCGCTTCTTTCCGCCGTGACCGTTGTTACGGAACTCGGGGAAGGCGGCCCCACCCCCACGGTCGACAAGCTGGATAACGGCCAGAACACCCACTGGCTCGGTCGCAGCGGCTCCGCGGAAGACGGCCCGATCTTCGTCACAAAGCCGTTCTATTATCATTACGGCAGCGAGACATGGGTGTACCTGCCGAACTTCTCCATCGACGAGAGCACCTACCTCTACTCCTTCGCCCCGGACGGCGGCTGGCTCTGGACCAACCAGGACATCGCCCCGTGGCATTGGAACTATGCGACGGGCTGGAATTCCTTCTGATCATTCATTGATGAATCTTATCCCCTGATGAATCCACGCTTTCTCCTTGCCTTGAGTCTGGGAGCGGCCCTGCCCTTGCACGGGCAGGGCCTTTTCATCACCAACGGTGATTTCAGCTCCCCCCCCCTCGAAGATAACGAACTCTCCTTCGACGTTCCCGAGTGGTTCGAGAACACCACGGCCTCCGGCAACTACAGCGAGTACGTTTATCTTCGTATCAATCATTTCACGACGCAAAGCCAGGTGGGCTCGGTGGCCAACCGTAATGGGTACATTTACCAGCAGGTCGGCACGGTCCCGGCCGACGCCGGGGCCTACGCGGTCGAGCTGGATCTCTTTCAGCGCGCCATCCGTGTCTGGAGCGGTTTGCGGGTCATGCTCCTCGCGGGCGAGCCGCAATCCACAGGCAACGGCGTCGACATTCTCGGGGACCCGAATCTGACGGAGATTCTGAGCCATGAATTCCCGCGCAACGGGACCGGTTTTCAGGCACCCGATGCCGATCAGGTCCTCGGGGCGCGTACCGCCGTCTTCGACCTTTCAGGCATCGACGCGGGCAC
>JAAAOD010000186.1 GCA_009908535.1 Verrucomicrobiota bacterium | reverse complement strand
AGAGCATCGACGCCAAGGTGAACCAGCAACCGCGCGAAAAGCTTGTTGGTTGCGAGGGGGTCACCTTGACAACCCTTGCCCCCAGCGGCAGGGTCGAAATCGACGGCGAGGTCCGGACGGCCTACTCCGAGGACGGCTACCTCGAAAAGGACACTCCCGTCAAAGTTCTCCGCTCCAGTCCCTTTCACCTAATTGTTGTAAGAAAATGAATACAATGTTCGCTCTGACCCTCCCGCAAATCGGGGCCATCATCGGTCTCGTCATTCTCCTCATCCTGCTCTTCATCGTGGGATCCTTCCTCAGCGTCTGGTTGAAGGCCTTCTCCTCCGGCGCCCCGGTGAGCATGTGGAACCTGATCGCGATGCGGTACCTGCGGAAACTTCCCTACTCGCTTATCGTCGACGCGCGCATCATGGCGGTGAAGGCGGGGCTGCCGATCTCCGTCAACGAATTTGAAACCCACTACATGGCCGGCGGGGACATTATCAAAACCGTTTCCGGCCTCATCAATGCGCAGAAGGCGGGCATCCCGCTGCAGTTCGACCAGGCCTGCGCCATCGACCTTGCGACCAAGGGGACCGAGAAATCGATCATTCAGGCGGTGCGCACATCCATCAATCCGGTTGTGATCGAGTGCCCGAATCCGGATTCCGGAAAAACGACCATCGACGGCGTCGCCAAGGACGGAATCCAGGTCAAGGCGCGTGCGCGCGTCACGGTGCGCTCGAACCTTGAGCATTACGTCGGCAGCGCGCAGGAAGAAACGATCATCGCGCGGGTCGGCGAGGGCATCGTGACGACGATCGGGTCGGCGGAATCCTACAAGTGGGTTCTTGAGAATCCCGACTCCATTTCCCATAACGTCCTCAATCGCGGTCTCGATACCGGGACCGCCTTTGAGATTCTTTCCATTGATATCGCCGACGTCGATGTCGGCGACAACGTAGGCGCGAAGTTGCAGGAAGCCCAGGCCGAGGCGAACAAGAACATGGCGCAGGCACAGGCGGAAATCCGCCGGGCCGCCGCCGTGGCGCAGGAGCAGGAAATGAAAGCCAAGGTCCAGGAAATGCAGGCCAAGGTCGTCGAGGCGCAGGCGGAAGTGCCGCTCGCCATGGCGGAAGCCTTCCGCAGCGGCAACCTCGGGGTAATGGATTACATGCGGCTCAAGAACGTCGAATCCGACACCGACATGCGCCGCTCCATCGCTGATCCCGAAAGTGGCAGCGGAGACTCCTCCGGACCGAAAATCCAGTAGGCGGCGAGGTTCCGGCTTTCCGCCCCGATGACCATGCTTCCATTCCCGGACGGCTTTCTCCGCACCGCCTCCTTTGACTGGGAGGCGCTGCTGCCCATTCTTTTCTTCGTTCTCTACGGACTCTCCCAGTTTTTCGGGGGCCGCAAAGGGGAGGAAGCGGAGGAAGGCAGCGAGGAACGGGATGTCGACGCGCAGGAGCGGGCGCGGCAGATCCGCGAGGAGATTCGGCGCAAGGTCGAGGCCCGCCGCAAAGGGGCCGGACAGCGGACCGAAGCCGAGCGCGGCCATGCCCCGTCCTCTCCTTCCGGCGGCTATGATCCGACGGTTCCCGAGGGTCAGCAAAGAGAGCAGCGCTCCCCCGCGCAGGCGCGGGAGCGGAAGGAATTATCCCATAACCGAAAGGAACTCTCCCAGCCGGAACGGAAATCTGCCCGCGACCCGAGGGAATCGCAGAGGGAAGAATGGAATTCGCCGGTTCCCGGACCCCGTCCGGGTGAAATCGGAACGGACGGACCTTCCCTGCTGGAGCGGAAACTCGCCGAACAGCGCAAACGCCTCGAAGAATCCCGCCGGCAGCAGGAGGCTGCCCATCGGAAGGCCGAGAGTATCCGCAAAAAAGCGGGTGTGGAGAAAGGCAGCATCGGGTCGGGTCTGGAAACCGCTCCCCCTTCCGCGTATACGATCGAAAAGTGGAAGCCTTCCGCATTGCGGGCGGCTGTCCTTTCCGGGTTGCGGGATCCCAAGACGATCCGCCAGGCCGTGCTGTATCGCGAGATTCTCGATCCGCCGGTCGGGATGCGCTGAATCGGAAAGGGAAAGACCGGTGTGCTTTCCGACGAGAGCTCCCTGACGCTTACAGTTTTTCCAGAACGATACGGATATCGTCTTCCGGAGGGAAGCACTGGGTGTCGATGCAGATCTGGTAGGCGGCCGGCAGCGATTTTTCCTCCTGCGTGCGACGCAGAAAGCAGGGCCGATAAGGACGCTTCAGCAGTTCGCGACGAGCCGCCTCCACGTCCGCCTCGGGATGGATCTTAAGGATGGAGGCCCCGACGGCGCGCTCGACAAGACCGGCAAGGGCGTAGCCGACAGCCATGGGAGCGGCGTTGGCAAGGCCCGGATAAGCAGTTTTCAGTTGTTCGATGCGGACAGACCATTCCGCGTCCCCGGTGAGAACCTCCATCAGGGTCCAAGCATGCAGGAGGGCGGAATGTCCGGACGGCGTCGCATTGTCGAACCACTCCTTGGAGCGGTGCACCAGCTGCGGGTGGTCATTGGCGGTATAGAAATATCCAACGGCCTCCGGATCGGCGAAATGGTGTTCCACGGCCTCGAGAAGCAGACGGGCGCGCTCGGTCCAGAGGCTGGAAGCGCCGCGGTCGTTCGCATCCACGACGGAGCCGAGGACGAGAAAGGCTTCGGCGGTGTAGGCGTAATCATCAAGGGTGCCCGTTCCTGCGGCCTCTTCCCCGTAGGCCACGCTGTGAAGGCGGCTATCGTCGTGCCGCATCCGCTGCCAGATCCAGTTGCCGATGGCGAGGGCGCGGTCAATCCACGGCATTTCGCCAAAGACAAATCCCGCGCGGGCAAGGGCGCGGAGCAGAAGCGCGTTCCACGAGACGAGTGCTTTTTCGTCGCGGGCCGGCTGGGTGCGCTGATTGCGGAGGAGAAGAAGTTTCTCACGGGCAGTGGCAAAGCGCCTGCGGATTTCCGGATCGTGCTCAAGGAGGGCGGGCTGGCTCTTGCCGCTGTCTTCAAAGTTGCCTTCCCCAGTGATCCCGTAAGTCTCGCAAAAGGCGGAACCTTCTTCCGGCCCGAGGACGTCTTTCACCTGCTCGGGCGTCCACAGATAGGTATGGCCTTCGCCCTCTTCGGTATCCGCGTCGAGACTGGCGGCGAAGGCGCCGTTGGGAAGCGACATTTCCCGCTCGAGGAAATGCACTGTTTCGCGGACGACGGCCTCGTACAGCGGACGCGGGTAGCGTTGCCATGCCCGCGCGTAGGTATCGAGCAGGAGGGCGTTGTCATAGAGCATCTTCTCGAAGTGCGGGATGAGCCAGTACCGGTCGACGCTGTAGCGGGCGAAGCCGCCGCCGATCTGGTCGTAGAGGCCGCCGTGGGCCATGGCGGTGAGGGAGCGGTTGATGGTATTGTCGAGGTTCCGTGCCATCTCCCGGTTGCGCAGGTCCACAGTTTCGCTGTTGCGCAGGGCGAGCAGAAAATCGAGGGCCATGGCCGGGGGAAACTTGGGGGCACCGCCGAAGCCGCCGTACTCGGTGTCCTCGCTGTCGAGAAGTTTGCCCGCCGCCTGCAGGTAGTGTTCAGGCTGGATGGGATCGCCGGTGGCCTTGTGCGGTGCGTTTCCGGCCTCGAGGTTGCCGAGAATGGCGCGGGCGTTTTCCTCGAGGTCCGCCCGTTTCCGTTTGTAGTAGTCGGCCACCCGCATGATCAGCTGCGGCCAGGGAATCAGCCCGTGCCCGCGGCGCTCGTCGGGTGGGAAGTAGGTGCCGCCGGCGAAGGGCCGACCATCGGGAAGACAGAACACGTTCAAGGGCCAGCCGCCCTGACCGTTCATCATCTGCACGGCGTCCATGTAGATGCGGTCAATTTCCGGGCGTTCCTCCCGGTCGACCTTTACGCAGACGAAATGCGTATTCATCAACTTGGCAATGGAATCGTCCTCGAAGGATTCGTGCGCCATGACGTGGCACCAGTGACAGGCGGCATATCCGATGGAGACGAGGAGCGGTTTGTCCTCTTGCCGGGCTTTTTCAAGGGCGTCTTCCCCCCACGGATACCAGTCCACGGGGTTGTCCGCGTGTTGCCGCAGATAAAGGCTGTTTTCCTGTGCGAGTCGGTTGGCCATGGTAACCGCGAAGGATTCCACGGCCCCGGCCAATCGTCAACCGAGCCAGACGCTTCGAGGCACGGGTGGACTCACACGGAGACGCCGAGACACGGAGGCACGGAGGTGATTTTGGGGTTCCACCCGCTCCGTCTCGCCGTGTCTTCGTGTGAGAACAGCGGTTCAGTCGTCCCCGAGGAAGCTGCCCTTTCCGGCCCAGACATCGTAGGCGAGGGGCTTGCCGGAGCGGCAGGGCTGCATGCGCACGCTGCCCCCGGCGGCCTGGACAAGGGCCAGTCCTGCCGCGACGTCCCACAACCGGATCGATTCCTCGAAATAGACATCGAAAATGCCCGCTGCCACATAGGCCATGGCGAGGGCGGCGGACCCGGTCATGCGGACTTTCTTGTAGGGAGCGACGCGCGCGATGAAGGCTTCCATGCGTTCGGGGGAAGTGTCCATGCCGGCGGGGAAGCCGGTCGCGAGGACGGCCTGATCCTTTGTTTCGGCCCAGTCGGGCCGCACCGGCTTGCCGTTGCAATGAAGGCTGCCCGCGACGATGGCGGTGTAACATTGGCGGGCGGTGAAATCATGAATGACGCCGAGGACCGGGGTCTCGCCACGCATGAGGCCGATGCTGACCGCACAGCTGGGATTGCCCCGGAGGTAGTTGTAGGTGCCGTCGAGCGGATCGACGACCCAGTAGGGTTCGTAGCGCCCGGTCAGGCCGGCATCCCCGCCCAGTTCCTCCCCGTACACCGGGTAGTCCGTCTCCTCGGCGAGGCGGGCGCGGATGAGTTCCTCGGACTCGCGGTCGGCCTGCAGTTTGACGTCGCTGCGGCTGAGGAACTCGATTTCGCGAAGCCCGGGGGCCTGCTCCGCGAGCTTGCGGCCGGCTTCGCGGGCAATGGTTTCGGCGATGCGCTGGAGGTGATCAAGATTCATGGCGGGAGGAAGGCTGCGGTTGCGTTTCCTTCCTGTCAGGCGGGGCCGGGGTGTCAAGGAGGGCGCGCAGGGAGTCCAGCGTCTCCGCTTCCGCCGCCGGCTTGTCCTTACGCCAGCGGAGAATGCGGGGAAAGCGCATCGCCACGCCCGATTTGTGGCGGGAGGACGGCCGGATGTCCTCAAAGGCGATCTCGAACACATGCTCCGGCGGGACGGTCCGCACGGGGCCGCGGCGGGCGAGGGTGTTGCGCTTGATCCAGCGGTCCATGCTGCGCAGCTCCTCGTCCGTTAACCCGGAGTAAGCCTTGGCGACGGGAACGAGCCGCCCGCCGTCCCATGCCGCGAGGGTGTAGTCGGTGAAAAGGCTCGCCCGCCGCCCATGCCCGGCCTGCGCGTAAACGAGGACGAGGTCGGCGTTGTGCGGTTCCACTTTCCACTTCCACCAGTCCGCGCGCACCCGGCCGACGCGGTAGGAGCCGTGCCGACCTTTCAGCATGATACCCTCGACGCCGCGTTGACGGGATTCCGGCCACTGCTGCTTAAGGTCCGTCCAGGTATTGAAGGGGAGCAAGGGGGATAGGCGGAGGGTGTCTTCGGTGGTAAGAAGATCCTCCAGCTTTCGGCGCCGCTGCTCCAGCGGCTCCTCCCGCAGGTCCTTCCCCTCCAGCTCGAGGCAGTCGTAGGCGAGGAAGGCGGCCGGTGCCTCGGCAAGGATCTCCGGGTCCATTTCCTTGCGCCCGATGCGCCGCTGCAGGATATGAAACTTCAAGGGCCGCCCCTCCTTCCAGCACAAGACCTCGCCGTCGAGAACGGTGCCGTCGGGCAGGCGGCTGGCGGCCTCGCGGATTTCGGGAAAGGTGTCGGTCAGGCGTTCGTCGCCGCGCGACCAGAGG
>JAAAOD010000160.1 GCA_009908535.1 Verrucomicrobiota bacterium | reverse complement strand
TGGAACTTTACGTCAATCTGATTTCCCTTGGGCCCTTGTAGCTCAGTCGGTAGAGCGCATCCTTGGTAAGGATGAGGTCGGCGGTTCAAGTCCGCTCGAGGGCTCCATTTCAGAAATCACTCAAAACCAACCTATAACGACAAGATACGCCGCTTCCCGCGACGCACCAACCACCACATCGAATAGCGACCATGGCCAAAGAAACATTCGAACGAACCAAGCCACACGTCAACGTGGGGACGATTGGTCACATTGACCACGGCAAGACCACTCTCACGACGGCGATCCTCAAGGTCCAGTCCGACAAGGGCCTGGCTCAGTTCAAGTCCTACCAGGATATCGCCAAGGGCGGAACTGTCCGCGACGAAACCAAAACCGTGACAATTGCCGTGGCTCACGTTGAGTACGAGTCCGACAATCGCCACTACGCCCACGTCGACTGCCCGGGTCACGCCGACTTCGTCAAAAATATGATTACCGGCGCGGCGCAGATGGACGGTTCCATTCTTGTCGTCAGTGCCGCGGACGGCCCCATGCCGCAGACCCGCGAGCACATCCTGCTTGCCCGCCAGGTCGGCGTGCCCAAGATTGTCGTCTTTCTCAATAAGGTCGACCTCCTCGATGACGAGGAACTCCTCGAGCTTGTGGAAATCGAAGTGCGCGACCTTCTCAGCAAGTACGATTATGACGGTGACAATGCCTCCGTTGTGCGTGGGTCCTCCCTCGCCGCCATGGAAGGTAAGCCGGAAGGCCTCGAAGCCATCGGCAACCTCATGGATGCGCTTGACGCCGAGATCCCGACTCCGGAACGCGAGGTTGACAAGCCTTTCCTTATGTCCGTCGAAGACGTCTTTTCCATCACCGGCCGGGGAACCGTCGCAACCGGACGAATTGAGCGCGGAATTGTGAAGGTTGGGGATGACGTCGAAATCGTCGGCCTCACGGACACCCGGAAATCCGTCGTCACTGGGGTGGAGATGTTTCGCAAGCTTCTCAACGAAGGACAGGCCGGCGATAATGTCGGGGTCCTTCTTCGTGGGGTGGCCAAGGACGAAATCGAGCGTGGGCACGTTCTGGCCAAGCCGGGGTCCATCACCCCGCACACCAAGGCCCGCGCCGAAATCTACGTGCTCACCAAGGAAGAGGGCGGACGCCACACCCCGTTCTTCAACGGGTACCGTCCGCAGTTCTATTTCCGTACCACCGACGTCACCGGGATCCTGACCCTCGACGAAGGAGTGGAAATGGTCATGCCCGGCGACAACCTCTCCGTGGAGATCGCTCTGCAGAAGCCGATCGCCATGGAAGCCGGCCAGCGCTTCGCCATCCGCGAAGGCGGTCGTACTATCGGTGCCGGTCGCGTCACCGATATCATCGAATAAACGGTTTCCTTGTTTTTCACGGTTGCCGGGTTTCTTCTTGAGAGGAATCCCGGCGTCCGCACTTATAACTTTCCTCTCAACACAGGGCAGTAGCTCAATTGGTAGAGTAGTGGTCTCCAAAACCATTGGCTGGGGGTTCGAGTCCCTCCTGCCCTGCCAGTTCAAAGTCCTCCTGCAAAGGCAACACCTTCCACCCGCCGCACCATGGCCAATCCCTTCCGCAAAGCACGACTCTTCCTCGGGGAAACCTCGCAGGAACTGAAAAAGGCCGTCTGGCCGACGAAGACCGAACTCCGCGACAGCACCGTGGTCGTCTTCATCGCCACCCTGCTGCTGGGTGCGTTCATTTCTCTGGCCGACTTCAGCGTCTACAACTGGGTGCAGTTGCTGACCAATCTGGTCCAGGGCTAAGGGGGGAATTCTGTTGATGATGGAAGAAGGAACTTCAGTCCAGAACCCCCTCCGCAAGGGGCAGTGGTTTGTCGTGCAGACCTTGTCGAACAAAGAGCCCGCCGCCAAACGCTACCTCGACCGTTACATTCCCGAACATGAGTTGGAGGATTACATCTTTGAGGTCCTCGTTCCGGAACAGACGGTTTCGGAGGTTCGCCACGGCAAAAAGACCCAGCGCAAACGCAAGCTGTACCCCGGATATATTTTCGTGAACTGCCGCCTCTACGATGAGGACGGTCAGGTCATCCAGAAGGTCTGGTACTTCGTCAACGGGGCGGACGGGGTGATTGGTTTTGCCGGGGGGAAGACCCCCGCCCCGCTGAAGGAAGCCGAAATTGCCCGCATCCTCGACCAGGTCGCTGAGGCTGAAGGACGTGAGGTTCCCAAAGTCTCCTACGAGGTGGGCGAGGAAGTAAAGATCACCGACGGTCCCTTCCTTAATCTGAATGGACGTATTGATGAAATCGATACAGAACGTGGGAAACTGAAAATTTCCGTTTCCATCTTCGGCCGTTTCACCCCGGTCGAGCTGGAATACTGGCAAGTAGAAAGAATGACTGACGAATCCTGAAGGGGTGCGCCGCGATCGCACCGAGACGCCTCTTATCCGCGTGAATCCGGCATCCCCCACTAACGACAATGGCTAAGAAAATCACTGGAACGATCAAACTGCAGTTACCGGCAGGCTCGGCCAATCCCGCGCCGCCCGTCGGTCCGGCCCTCGGTGCGGCCGGTGTCAATATCATGGCCTTCTGCAAGGACTTTAACGCCCGGACCAAGGACCAGGCGGGGACCATTCTGCCGACGGTTATCACGGTCTACGCGGACCGTTCTTTCAGCTTTATCACCAAGTCGCCGCCCGCCGCCATTCTTCTCAAGAAGGCCGCCGGAATCGCCAAGGGATCCGGTGTTCCCAACAAGGACAAAGTCGGCAAGGTGACGAAAAAACAGGTCCAGGAGATCGTGGAGACGAAGAAGAACGATCTGAACGCTATCTCTGACGAGGCTGCGCGGAAGATTATCATTGGAACCGCCCGTTCAATGGGCATCGAAGTCGTCGGTTGAAATCCCTTTTCCCGGAAATAACGTCAGCACCTCCAGCGAGGGAGTTACCCAAGGATGCCAAAACAAAGCAAAAAACAGCGCTCGGCGCACGAAATCTACGATCACGCGAAAACCTATCCTCTCGGAGAGGCCCTCGATATTCTCGGCAAGTTTCCGAAGGCGGGATTTGATGAAACGGTGGAGCTGTCCTTCCACCTCGGGGTTGACCCGCGCCAGAGCTCGCAAATGGTCCGCGGCGTCGTGGAACTTCCCCGGGGAAGCGGCAAGACGGTCCGCGTCGTCGCCTTCACCGACAAGCCGGAGGAAGCGCGCGAGGCGGGGGCGGACGAGGCCGGCATGGACGACCTGATCGCCCGCATTCAGGAAGGCTGGACCGAGTTCGATGTCGCCGTGGCCACCCCGGCAGCGATGAAGGAGGTGCGCAAGGTGGCGCGGATCCTCGGTCCGCGCGGCCTTATGCCGAATCCGAAATCCGGGACGGTTTCCGAAGATCTCGCCGCCGCCATCCAATCCGTCAAAAGCGGTGGACGCGTCGAATTTAAAATGGACAAGACGGCCAACATCGGGGTCATTGTCGGGAAACGGAGCTTCTCCCCGGCAGATCTCGAAGAGAACATCAAGGCTGTTTTCGACGCTGTTTCCAAGGCCCGGCCGGAGGCCATGAAAGGTCACCGCTACGTCCGCTCTGCTGCCATCTCCGGGACCATGACCCCGGGAGTGCGTCTCGAAGCCGCCGTTTTTGCCCAACTCTGAAACTCCGCAGGTACCTATCCATGCAAACTGAAAAACAATTTCTCGTCGACGAAGTCGGCAGCCATCTCGACAAATCCGACTACGTCTTCCTCGCCGACTTTCAGCGGGTGACGGTTGCCGACACGGAGAACCTCCGCGCCATCCTCGCCGAACACGGGGCGGAATTCCATGTCGTGAAAAACCGTATCCTGCAGCGGGCCGCGAGCGCCCGGGAAATCGATCTCCCGGAGGAACTGCTGACCGGCCCCACCGCCATTGTCATCGGCGGGGAAAACGCTCCCGCCGTTGCCAAGGCGCTGGAAAAATTCTTCAAGGAGAAGAAGAAGCTGGAGATCAAGGGCGGGGCTCTGGAGAAGAGTCTGTTGACCGTCGACCAGGTTTCCGACCTCGCCAAGCTTCCGCCGGAGGATGTCCTCAAGGCGCAGCTTCTGGGTCTTTTCAACCAGCCCGCCACGCAGATGGTCCGCATTGTTCAGGCCGTTCCCCAGGGACTGCTCAACGTTCTGCAGGCGCGCTCCGAACAAGCCGACTGAACTTTTTTTATTGTATCGAAATCTTTACCTGAACGAAACAACTAGGGAGACCGGCTCCTTAAACGTCGACCGCACAAGGTGTGCCAGTAGCGCTAGTTGTCTCAGCAAGGAGAATACCACCCATGGCAGACATCACCAAAGACGACGTCATCGAATGGCTCAGCAACCAGTCCGTTCTTGAAATCGCGGGCTTGGTCAAAGACCTCGAGGAAAAGTGGGGCGTCAGCGCCGCTGCTCCGGTAGCCGCCGCCGCCGCTCCCGCCGGGGGCGGGGAAGCCGCCGCCGAAGAAGAGGAAAAGACCGAGTTCGACGCCGTTCTCAAGAGCTTCGGCAGCAATAAAATTGCCGTCATCAAGGAAGTCCGCGGCATTACCGGTCTTGGTCTCAAGGAGGCCAAAGAACTGGTCGAAGGCGCTCCCAAGCCCGTCAAGGAGGCCACTTCCAAGGAAGACGCCGAAGAGATCAAGAAAAAGCTCGAGGCCGCCGGTGCCGAGGTCGAAATCAAGTAACCCTGATTCGTCTGAACAAATTCACTTCCAGGTAAACCGGCCAGTTCCCCGTTGGAATGGCCGGCTTTACCTGCTTTTCTGATCCCGTTTCCAGTTTCTCCGCCTTCCCTCCACATCACCCGCCACACCCGCCATCCTATGTCCGAACGCATTAATTTTGGTAAGCTCACGGAAGTCATCGGTCCGCCGAATCTGATCCAGATCCAGTATAACTCCTTCAAGGATTTTCTGCAGGCCGACGTCCCCCCGCAACAGCGCGAACATGTCGGACTGGAAGCCGTCCTCCGCGAGGTTTTCCCTATCGAGAGTTACGACGGGCGCTGCAACCTTGAGTACGTCTCCTACACCCTCGCGGGGCCGAAGATGACCGAGATGGAGGCCATCCGTGAAGGGGTTACCTATTCGATTTCCTTATACGTCAAGTTGCGCCTCCGCGAGGAGGATTCGATCAAGGACGAGGAGATCTTCATGGGGGAAATGCCGATGATCACCGAGCGCGGTTCCTTCATTATCAACGGTGCGGAGCGCGTCGTTGTCAGCCAGTTGCACCGTTCCCCGGGCATTGCCTTTGAGACGACACCCCATACCAGCGGCAAGACACTGCACAGCTTCCGGATCATTCCCGACCGCGGGACATGGCTGGAAACCCAGTTCGACCAGAACGACCTCCTTTATGTCTACCTCGACCGCCGCCGTCGCCGTCGCAAATTCCTCATTACAACCCTCCTCCGGGCGATGGGATACGGGAGCGACTACGAGATCCTTAATTTCTTCTACAAAATCGAGGACCTTTCCGTTGCCGAGGCCCTCAAGATGGACAGCGTCAGCCGCCTCGTTCTCGTCGAGGATCTCGTCGACGCCGACCAGGGGGCCGTCCTCGCCCGTTCCTTCGAGCCGCTGACCAAGACCATTGTCCGCAGTATCGAGGCGGCCGGGATCGACACCGTCCGCGTGATCGACACCTCCGTCGATGACGGGGCCATCATCCGTTGCCTCAAGAAGGACCCGACCCGCAACGAGGACGAGGCCCTGAAGGACATTTACAAGCGCCTGCGCCCCGGAGAACCGCCGACCACGGCGAACGCAAAAGCTCTCCTGAAGCGGCTCTTTCAGGATCCGAAGCGCTACGACCTTGGCCGGGTGGGGCGGTACAAGGTTAATCAAAAGCTTGGTCTCGAAACGGACCTGGAAAGCCGGACCGTTCTTGTCGAGGACATCGTCGAGGCGACCAAGTACCTCGTTCGCCTGAAGCG
>JAAAOD010000266.1 GCA_009908535.1 Verrucomicrobiota bacterium | reverse complement strand
CGCGATCGATTCGAGGGCACCGGCGTCTGCCTGTACCTTTTCCGCCTCCGCGATCTGTTGGAGCCGCTCCAACAGGACCTTCTCACTGATGGGACGAAACTCAAAGCGCTGGCAGCGCGAAACAATGGTCGGCAACAGCTTCTGCGCCTCCGTCGTCGCGAAGATGAATTTCACATGCGCGGGGGGCTCCTCGAGGGTCTTCAGCAGCGCATTGAAGGCCGACGCGGTCAGCATGTGCACCTCGTCGATGATGTAGATCTTGAAGGTGCATTGCGCCGGAGCGTACTGGCATTCCTGGCGCAGGTCGCGGATCTGGTCGACGGAATTGTTGGAGGCCCCGTCGATCTCGATCACGTCCATGCAGTTGCCGCTCATGATCGCCTTGCTCGTTTCCGTGTCGTCGGGCGGGTTGACCGTCGGCCCTCCCTCCGCGTTGAGCGCCTTGGCGAATACCCGCGCGGTCGAGGTCTTTCCCGTGCCCCGCGGACCGACGAAGAGGTAGGCGTGCGCGATCCGTTTCGTCTCGATCGCGTTGCGCAGGGTCCGCACAATGTGTTCCTGCCCCACAATGTCCCCGAAACCGACCGGGCGCCAGCGTCGCGCAATTACCTGATATTCACCCATTTAAAAATTTAAAAAGAGGGCCAGGCACCCTACGGCACACGCGAGTCTCGGCTACCGTTGCTGCCTTCCGGCCCTGGCGGAATTCACCAGCCCGGCGTTGCATAGGACCCGGCCCAACCTTCACCGTCCGGCATCCCGGGACGGATTTCAACCCTTTTCTCCACGGGCTTTCCCTCCTTTTTCGTCACTGCCCTGTCGCATTTTTGTTGCTTTATCGTAACGCTTGCGTTACTTTAGTGTAACAATTGGAACCCCCAACCCCGATCGTCATGAAAAAATCCATCCTTCTTTCCCTTCTTGCTGCTCTCTTTCTCGCCGGAGCGAGCGCCCTCCACGCTGGCATGACGCAACCGATGCTCAAAAAGGGAGCCATGCCGGAATACCCCGACACCGCGCGGGCCCAAGCCATTGAAGGCGTCGTCGTTATTGCGGCCCTGGTCGACGAAAAAGGCCGGGTCTTTGGTGCCGAAGTGGTGCAGTCCGTCCATAAGTCCATCGACAAGGCTGCTCTCGAGGCCGTGAAAAAGTGGGCTTTTGTTCCCGCCAGACAGGACGGAGAACCCGTCATGAAGATGGTCCACATCCCCATCCGCTTCGAGCTGGAAAAGGAAACGCCCTTCCTCCGACCCGATAAGGAGGAGGCCGTCGCGGCCAGTTGATAGCGTCCATTTTCCGCTGAGTGCTATCGGCACGGTGCGCCTCCCGTATGGGAGGGCACCGTTTTTTTATGCCCGTACCTCAGGATTCCAGCTCGATTTCCACAAGCAGGTCCGCCGCCACCGTCTCCAGGCGCTGGTGCAGCCGGTCCACGTCCGTTCCCTGGGGCATGCGGAAGCGCGCCTGCGCCTCAAACAACGGCGTCCCCGACCAGGCCGCCAGCGGCCGCTCTGTCGACAGCTCCTGCACGTTGATCCCCTCCTCTTTGAGGACCTCGAAGAGCGCCTGCACGATCCCCGGGTGGTCCTGCCCGGACAGGTGAAGCTGTCCCTCCTCCGCATCGGTCAGACCGGTCTCCGCCCTCGTCTCGCTGATCGTGAACTGGAAGCCCTCCGGCTCCATCTCCGCTTTCAAGGCGGACGCAAAGGCCTCCAGCTGTTCCTCCGGGACCTCCAGACGCAGCATGCCGGAAAAAATGCCCCCCAGTTCCATCAGGCGGCTGTCCAGCCAGTTGCCTTCGTGTTTGCCCGCGATCGCAGCAAGGCGCGCCACAATCCCGGTCCGGTCCGGACCGATCAGCGTCAATACAATATCTTTCATCCTGCTCCCTTCTCTGCGCCCACGCCACGTCCCCTACAAGGTTAAAAAAACGCCCCCGCCCCCGCTTCCCTCCCATTTTCCTTGCCTCCTCCGGTTCCCGGGAGGAGAAACCGCACCGTATTTCATAATTATTAACCACGCGATAAAGGACGTCGATGTTCGGAACAAATTTAGGGATCTGGGACCTGCTGGTGATCGTGTTTTATTTCACCTTTCAGTTCAGTCTGGGATTGATATTCAAGGCCTTCAGCAAGGATGCGAGCGATTATTTCCGGGCTGGCGGGAGCATGTTATGGTGGCTGGTGGGGGCCTCGGCCTTCATGACGCAATTCAGCGCATGGACCTTCACGGGAGCGGCGGGGAAAGCCTACATTGACGGGATGCTGGTGGCGGCGGGGGCGGGGCCGGTGCTTTCGCGATGGGTGAAGCGGGAGGGGAGGACGACATCGAGGAGCTGATGGTCCTCGTGCAATTCGGAGTGGAGGACGATGCGCCCGGCTTCGCGCCCGAGTTCTTCGGGAACGGCGGAGGCCCCGGTGATGCCGGGAAGCTCTTCGGAACAGACGCGGGTGTTGTCGAAAGCGGCGATGCTGACATCGCCGGCGAGGGCGAGTCCGGCCTGATAGACCTGGCTGAGGACCCCGCGGGCCATGAGCCCGTTCACGCAGATCCATGCGGTGGGAAAGGGATCCGGCGGAGCGGCGAGCAATTTTTCCGCGAGGCGGTACCCTTCCTTTCGTTCCCCGTCCTCATCGACGAGGATATTTCTTTCCGGAAGGGAGAGGCGGTGCCGTCGCAGCGCGAGCCGGAGGCCCTCGAGGCGGTCGCGGTTGCGGCTCGGGGGCCTTCGGCTGCCGAAATAGGCGAAATGGCGGTGCCCCGTCCCATGGAGATGATCCACCAGCTTCTCCGCGGCATCATATTCGTTGGAATTGACGGAGTGGCACAAGCCGGGGCTGCGCGCGCTGATATAGACGAGGGGTTTGTCCAGCTCACGCACGGCGGCGAGAAACGCGGGTTCGACTTCCCCCATGATGATGATGCCCTGCAGAAGCTGCTTCTGCCATCCGATGCGGTGCATTTCCTCCGGATCGAAGTCCATCTCCGAGCCGAGAAAAACCATGTTCACGTGCTGCTCTTGCAGATAATCGTGGAGCCCCTGGGTGATGTGGCTGAAAAAATTGCTCTTGTTGGCGAGCCGGAGCGGCGAGCGCAGGAAATAGCCAACCGTGCGCACGCGCTGGGCCTGGTCTTCCCCGGCCATCCGCATGCCCTTCGGGGAATAGCCGTGCTGCAGGGCGAAGTTCCAGATCCGCTCGTAGGTCTTCTGCGCGATGCCCTCCCTGCGACCGTTCAGCACGATGGAAACCAGGGATTGCGATACGCCCAGCTCCGCAGCGATCTTCGACTGGGAAATTTTTTTAGCCATGGATGACCAGTTTCCGGGCAGCTTCTTCAGGGCGGATCATTTTCATGAATCAGGCTGCAAAGTCGGTCCTCTGCAATTATTTTTTCAGCCACCGGATGCAGTCTTGCTTCTAAAAAAAAGAAAGGCAAGCTTCGGGTTTATAATTATGAACCAAGCAAAATACCCCTTCCTGGAGCTGGAGCTTTTCCAGCCTTGGCTGCCCGGAACTGGACCTCGCCGGGATCGTGGAACTGGCGCAATCGCAGAACCTCCGTCATCTGGAATTGCGCACGGTGGAGGACCGGGTGGACCTTCCTGACCTGTTCCGGGAGCGCTTCGGCACACCGGAAAAACTGCGCAGCTGGCTGGACGAAAAGGGGATGCGGGTCGTCGCGCTGGACACCTCGCTGAAGCTGGTCGGGAACAAGGAGGCGGACCGCGAGGCCTTCCTTGCCTTCATTGAATGGGCGGACGCCCTCGAAACCCCGTGGCTGCGGGTCTTCGACGGCGGCACCTTCGCGGCGGAACTGGGCAGGGTGAATCTGGAAGCGGCCCTCGAAACGATCCGCTGGTGGCGGGAAGAGAAGGCGCGGAGAAAGACGCGCACGGACATCATGATCGAGACGCACGACTGCCTGACGGCCTCGGCGGCGGTTCGGCAGCTCCAGTCGCATCTGGAGGAACCGGTCGCGATTCTGTGGGACACGCAACACACGTGGAAGAAAGGTGGGGTGGATCCAGCAGCTCTGCCGCCCGATCCCGCCACCAGCCGTAGGCGGCGGTGCCTGTCCCTTCCGGTGTCGCCATCACGTCGACCGCTGGTAAACCTCCGCCGTGATCAGGCTCTCCAGTTCCTCATCCCGGAGATATCTTCGGATATTCTCGATGCCAAAGCGGGTCGCATCGCGGCGACGGTCCACCGTCGGGCCCGCGAGGTGGGGAAGCAGAAGGACATTCGTCATGCCGCGGAATTCCGCGTCTTCCGGCAAAGGTTCCGTTCCATAAACGTCGAGGGCGACCTGGATGTGCCCGTCGCGGGCCACCCGCGCCAGCGCCGCCTCGTCGACGACCGCACCGCGCCCGATATTGACGAAGACGCCCCCTTCCGGAATCGAACGCAGCAGCTCTTCCGTGACAATGCCCCGGTTCTTCGGCGTCAAGGCGGCCAGCTCAATAATGACGTCGTTCTCCGCAAATAATTCTTCAAGGGTCCCGGCTCGTCGGACCTTATATTCTGCCAATAACTGATCCGGTACACTCGGGGAATACGTGCTCACCTCGACGTTGAAAGGTCGCAGCAGTTGCGCCAGCTCGCGCGAAATCGCGCCAAAGCCATGCAGCCCCACCCGGCGCTCAAACAGCGATCCCGTACCGGTGTTCGTGCGCTCCTTCCATCCTCCGTGAAAATGCATCTGCACCGTCCAGTGGGAGACCCGGCGCAGCGCTGCAATCGCCAGCATAAGGCCGCATTCCGCCACCGTGCGCGCGATCGCGTTCCCCCAGTTCGTCACCAGAAGACCCGCCTTCAGGTGATCCTCGCTGACAATCCCCTTCACCGAGCCCGCCAGGTGGCAGACGTATCGTAACCCCGGAGCCCGCTCCGCCAGGTCCTCCGGGAGCTTCGGCGCCATCCAGCAGCTGACCAGGATTTCCGCCCCGGTCTTCGCCAGCCAGTCGCCGAAGGCCGCCCCGTCCGCGAAATCCGTCGGGAAGGCCTCCACCAGCTTCCCGCTCACTTCTTCAAGGGCCGCCCGCTCCTGCGAAGGTAAGAATTCTTTCCGTTCCCAGTCCGCCAGAACAACCGCGATGCATGGTTTCTGCTTCATTGTTTAATAATTATTAATTTGCACCGGTCGTGTCAATGCTTCCTACCGCCGGGATTGAAAGGAATAGACCCACCCGCCGCTGGGGCCCTCGGTCACATCGGGGACGTAGAGCCAGCTTTCGAGAGGATAGTTGTAGACGTAGGGGGCGGCGACGGTCTTGGTCCACCCCATCCAGCCCGCGGAGTCGGCGAAGCCGGCGTCGTAGACCGTGAAGCCTTTCCAGGAACCGGTGACGACGGGGTCGGGGCGCGGCATCACGGCATGGCGCTGCATCGCTTCGAGGAGATAAAAATCGGCGAACATGGCCCCGACCTCATCCTCGCCCCATTTTTCGGAAGCTTTGCGGAGGATGGATTGATAGGAGGACCCGGCGGTCAGGTAAGCCGGACCGGAAAGTTCCTCAAGAAAGGCCTCGGCGTCCGCGAGGTAGCGCAAGTCATCGGTGTGCTGGTACAGTTCGAGCGCGGCGGAGGCGACAATGGCGGCGGCGGAGGAATCGCGCGGATTGCGGCTGTCGAGGGGCGCGTCGAAATCGGCGTAGGGAACCCAGCCGCGGTCGGCTTCCGCCAGACCGTTCAGGAAGGCATCGTACAGGGTCCGGGCGCGCTCGAGCATGCGGGGAAGGCCGGTGTACCGGTACACCATGGTGTAGCCATAAACCGCCCAGGCCTGGCCGCGCGTCCATGTGGAATCCGTTGTCCAGCCCTGGTGCGTCCTCTTGTAATCGACGGTTCCGTCGAGATTGTAGGCCACCACGTGAAAAGTGGTGCCATCTTCACGGACATTGTGTTCCCATGTCTTGTCGGCATGGGCAACGGCGTGGTCTTCATAATCCGCCGGCCCCCCGTTGGCGCTTGCCCAGAGCACCAGCTCGAGGTT
>JAAAOD010000044.1 GCA_009908535.1 Verrucomicrobiota bacterium | reverse complement strand
GCTACAGTTCACGCAGGCGGGCGGGGTAGTACCGGACACCATGCGGGTGACGAACACGACCTACGCGGCCCTCTCGATGCGGGACGGGGACGCCTTTGCGAAGCAATTCGGCGGCGCGGACGGGAGCGATCCGGATTATTTCCGCCTGACCATTGAGGGGCTGGATGGGACGGCGACGGTGACCGGGGCGGTGGAATTTTATCTGGCTGACTTCCGCTTCGCGGACGACGCCCGGGACACCATTGTCGAGACGTGGGAGGAAGTGGACCTGAGCGCGCTGGGGAGCGGGGTGGCAGAACTGCGGTTCAGCCTGGACTCCAGCGACGAGGGCGAGTTCGGCATGAACACGCCCTCGTATTTCGCCATGGACGACCTCGCCTTCGCGGCGGTTCCGGAACCGTCGGTCCTCGCGGTGCTGGCCGGGATTGCGGCGCTGGGCATGGTCGCGGGCCAACGCTTGCGCCGTCGCTGCGGTTGACAAACGTCGGTCGGCGTCGATGAAAGAACAGGTCTGCCGGGCAAAACCGGCGGGCCTTTTTCATGCGTCGCCAACAAATCAAACGCGAAACGGACCTGCAGATCATCACGCGGTGGGTCCCGGAAGAGTCCTCGGTCCTCGACCTTGGTTGCGGGCGCGGCATTCTGCTGGAACACCTGCAGCGCCACCGCAAGGCCCGGGTCGTGGGGGTGGACGCGCAACTGGAGAAAGTGCACTCCTGCGTGAAGCGGGCGGTGCCTGTTTACCACGGAGATATCGAGGCTTTTCTTGAGGTTTTTCCGGAGGGTTCCTTCGACTGGGTGGTTCTCTCGCGAACCCTGCCGGAGCTACGGGAGCCGGGAAACCTCATCCGCAAAGCCCTGCGCGTCGGTCGCAACCTTGCCGTCGGCTTTATCAATTACGGTTACTGGCTCAACCGCTGGCATGCGGTCCGCCATGGCACGCGGCCGGTGAATGAAGTCTTTCCGCAGTCATGGGATCAGGCGGCCCCGGACAATCCGGTCACCATCAATGGTTTCCGCAGCTTCGTCGCCAAGGAGGGCCTGACCATCGAGCAAGCCATGTACCTGCGGGGCGACTGGAAGCACCCGGTCAACGTTCTGCCAAACCTGACCGCTGGCTACGCGTTGTACCACCTGCGCAGCTGAGAAAAATTCCTTTAGCGCTTGGGGTTGCCAAAGCGGACAAGGCGGCTTAGCAAGTGCGCATTATGAAACGATTTCTCCCACTTACGCTCGCTCTTCTCTTCGGCACCCTGAACCTGCAGGCCTTCTCCTTCTTCGGGCTTTTTGGCGGCGACGAGGAGGAAGAAACCCCCGCTGAGGAGCAAAGCTCCCCGGCCTCCCCGGAGGAAGCCGCCGCCGAGGCCACCCCTGAAAGCAACCTCCCCGGATTCTCTTTCGATTTCGCCAAGGACCAACTGACGAAAGCCTTTTCGGACGCCGAACCGGAGACGCAATCCCTTCTCGACAACGCGATGTCCTCCTTCACTGAGGGGAATGACCTGCCCTTTCTGAAGCACCTGAAGAAGCTCAAGGGGCTGGATCTGACTGCGAGCCAGAAAGCGGCCCTCGGCGCGGTGAAGAACGACCTCATGGCCGCCGTGCTGCAGCGTAATTTCACCTTTGAGGAAACCCGTGCCAATGACACCGTGCAGGAAGGCGTGGAAGCCCTGCGCTCCGGAAACCTCGACGGTGTAAAATCGGCCTTTTCCGATCTCCGGGAAAACGTGTCCCTGAGCAAGGAACAGAGCTCGATGCTCGACCTCATCACCGAGACCGCGCCCTCCATGCTCTCTTCCTCCATGAAATCGCTTCTCCCCTGAATCCCCCCGGCGGCCGTGAGCCGCCCGCCTGCGCCATGAACTCGGGCCCGCTCCCCCTCGCGCCGGAATGGTCGAAATGCCTGCGCCCGGGAATGCGGTTGCACCTTGCCGCCGGGGCCGCCTGTCCGGTGGATCTGCTCGCCTCCCTCGTCGAAACGGCCCCCTCCATCGGCGACCTCGAGCTCGTGCAGGGAATCAGCCTGACGGCGCCTTTCTGGACGGAGAAAAAGGTCCGCAAGGGGCTGAAGGTGAACGCGGTCTACCTTGACGAGGCCCTCTCCGCCTTGGTGAACGAGGGCAATGCCGATTATTCGCCGCTGCACTACTCGGATATTCCGCGGCTGTTCCGCGACGGCACCATCCGGCTCGATGTCGCCCTCATCATGGTCTCGCCGCCGGACGCATGGGGCTACTGCTCCCTCGGCCCCTCGGTGGACTGGACGCCCGCCGCCATCGACTGCGCCGCCACCGTCATCGCGCAGGTGAACCCGGCCATGCCGCGCACGGGCGGGCTCAGCCATCTCCATGTATCGAAAATTGACTACGTAATGGAGATGGAGCGCGCCCTCCCGGAACTCGATCCGGTCGAAGCGGGCGCGGCGGAGAAACAGATCGGCGAATACGTGAGCCAGCTCATCCGCAGCGGGGACACGCTGCAGTTCGGGGTCGGGCCGATCGGCAACGGCCTTGCCGCCGCGCTCAGCGGGCACCGCAACCTCGGCATCCACGCGGAGGTGATCGGCGACGGCGTCATGCGGCTCTTTGAGGAGGGCGTCATCGACAATTCACACAAGTCGCTCCTTCCCGGCAAGGTGGTGGCGGCCCACGCGATGGGGAGCGCGGAACTGTATTCGTTTCTTCATAACAACCCTCACTTTGATTTCCGCCCCACGGAATTCACCAACGACCCCATCACGATCGCCCGCAACGAGAACATGGTCGCGGTGAACGGCGCCCTCCTGAGCGACCTCACCGGCCAGATCGTGGTCGATTCCGTGCAGGGGCTCTTCCGGAGCGGAGTCGGCTCCATGGTGGACTTCGTCCGTGGCGCGGCGATGAGCCGGGGCGGACGTCCCATCATCGCCCTCCCCTCCACCGGTATCGACGAGGAAGGGAACCGCTTCTCGCGCATTGTCACGGATCTTCCCATGGGCGCCGGCGTGGGCTGCCACCGGGCGGACATCCATTACCTCGTCACCGAGTACGGGATCGCCACCCTGCGCGGTCGCACCATCCAGGAGCGCGCGCAGGAGCTCGTCCAGATCGCTCATCCCGACTTCCGGGAGGACCTGCTGCGCAAGGCGCGGGACCACCACCTTCTGCCCCCCTACTTCCAACTGCCGCCGCCCTACGCACCCGCGGGCCCGGGCATTCCCGTGCAAAGGATGACCCTGCGCGACGAACGGGAATACATTCTCCGGCCCCTCACGCCAGCGGACGACCGGCGCCTGCAGGAATTCTTCTATTCGCACACGGAGGAAACCATCGTCCGCCGCTACGGCTTCACGGTCACGCGCATGAGCCGGGAACGCGCCTTCGAGCTGGTCGGCGTCGACCAGAACAAAGACCTCGCCCTTGCCATCTTCGAACTGCAGGGGCCGCGCCAGGTCATTCACGCGGTCGGCCGCTACTACCTTGACCGGGACGGAAAGGGCGCGGAGATGGCCTTTGTCGTGGCGGAAAACAAACGCCGCCTCGGGATGGCCCAGGTCCTTCTCGACCGCATGCGGGAGATCGGCGGGGAACGCGGCCTGCAGTACCTCTGGGCGCAGGTCGACCGCGACAACACGGGCATGCTGAAGTTGTTCCGTCACTACGCCATCGAGGAAAGCCCCGGGGACGATCCTCACACTGTCCATGTCCGCCTGCCGCTCAAAAACAACAACCCGGGAGCGGAAAACGAAAAAAGGCCCTTTCTGCGCTTCCGCAAGAACCCCAAAGGGTAGAAATTCCCTGTTGCCGCGGCGCACGGAGCGTCGAGAATCCTCCGCCATGACACAGAAATCCTCCGAGGGATGGCCCCCCAAAGCCTACAAGAACCTCGAATTCCTCAACAGCCCGGAAGCCCGCAAAATCCGCATCCTCTGCGAACTCGACGAAACCGAACGCCGCTTTAAGGAGGAAAATGTCGAAGACACCATCGTTATGTTCGGTTCCGCCCGCACCCTTCCGGAGAAAGAGGCGAAGGCGCGCCTGAAGGCGGTGGAGGAAAAACTGGCGGGGAAGAAGTCCCTTTCCGCCGCGGACAGGGACGAGCTCGCCCAGGCCAAAGCGGCGATGCGCAACGCGCCCTATTACCACCACGTCGAAACCCTCGCCCGCGAACTGACCAAATGGTCGATGTCCCTGCAAGACAAACGCCGGCGCTTTCTCGTCTGTTCCGGCGGCGGTCCCGGCGTGATGGAGGCGGCCAACCGCGGCGCCCGCAAGGCCGGGGGCGCCTCCATCGGCCTCGGCATCAGCCTTCCCTTTGAGCAGTCGCTCAACCCCTACATTACGCGGGACCTGCAGTTCGAGTTTCACTACTTCTTCGTCCGCAAGTACTGGTTCATCTACCTCGCGAAAGCCCTCATCGTCTTCCCGGGCGGCTTCGGCACCATGGACGAGTTGTTCGAGACGCTGACCCTCATCCAGACCGGCAAGGTCCAGAAACGGATGCCCATCCTCCTCTTTGGTTCCGAATTCTGGAACCGTCTCCTCAATTTCGACGCCTTTCTTGAATGGGGGGTCATCTCCCCGCGGGATCTCGATCTTTTCAAAATTATCGACGATCCCATGGAGGCGAAGGATTACCTCATCGGCGAACTGACGGCCCAGTACCTGACGCACTGAAGGACGGTCCGGAATCCGGGGGCGAAGGCGTCCGGATCGCGTTCGATCCAGGCGGATAATTCCTCCGGCGCCACCCAGCGTCCCCCCGAAATCTCTCCGGGGTGAAGGCGGAAGGGGCCTTCGTGGTGGAGGCCGTAGACTTCAACGAATTCGTTGTCTGTCGCCGGGCTCGCCTCGATCCTGTCGAGGAAGGCCGGCCTGGCGCCGACGAGGCCGAGCTCCTCCTCCAGTTCGCGCACGGCGGCGGCAGGGTAGCTTTCTCCGGCATCAAGATGGCCGCTCGCCGAGGAATCCCACTTCAGCGGATGGGTATCCTTGGCGGCCGATCGCTTCTGCAGAAAAAGGTCCCCGTCCGCCCGCTTGATGAGAATGTGGACGGCCCGGTGAAAGAGGCCCCGCCGGTGCACTTCCCCGCGCGGCGCCGTACCGATCACGCGGTCAGCGGCATCAACGACATCCAACAGCTCGGAAAGGTCATCCGCCATGGGCAAACCGGTCCCGCAGAGACTGCAGTTCCTCGGAATCCGGTCGGATCCGGATCACCACTTCGCCCTCGGTACGTTCCGCGATATAGGGCCTTGCGGCGAGGAGGAGGTACGGCAGGGCGGCACGGAAATCCGTGCTGGGGGAGCGCAGGCGCGCGGAGACGGTCCAGACTTCCTCCCCGCTTGACCGGTCCCGGGCTTTCAGGCGCAGGACCTTGTCATGCACGGTGACCTGGCGCTCCTGGTCCACATATCCAGCGATTTCGGTCCGCGGCGGCGACCAGACACTGGTGTAGGCGAAACGGACGACCTTCCCGTCCGAATTTACGATCGGGGTGGCGACGATGTGGCTGGTCCCCCGTGTCCGGGCATAAATCGGTTCGGAGCGGGTCTGCGACTGCACCATCGGTTCGGAGAGAAAAGCCTCCAGCCCGATCTCGATGGGGGCGGCCTCCCCGCCCGGAGAGAACCCGGCATCGTGCAGGATCTTCTCCACCCGTCGACGCACCTCTTTGAAGAAAAGGTCGCTTTCCTGCACTTCCTCCATGTCGCTGACGAGGACAAACTGCCGCTGGCTTCCCGCCTCCGGCGCGGCGAGGGCGTCCACGTACACTTCCCGCGGTGAAGTGCATCCGGCGAGAAGCAGGCCGACGGCCGCCAGGGGCAAAAGGAAGCGTACCATGGGTTGATTCATCTTCATGCTTCTTTGGTCGTCGCTGCGGCTGATTTGTTCCCGGGCCTGAGCCCGGCGACTTTCAATCCACTCACGAAAGCCTCAAAGCCCTCCGCCTGCGCGAAGAGACGGCGGGATAAATCCTCGTCCGCCACCTTCCCTTCTTCATTGAGAAGCGAACTGACCCGGGGAAG
>JAAAOD010000180.1 GCA_009908535.1 Verrucomicrobiota bacterium | reverse complement strand
GGCATCCTCCTCATGGTGGTGGGCATCCTCCCCGGCGATATGAACGGACGTCCCGTGATCGGGATCATAGGCAAGCGCGATATCGGCATGGCCCTCGCGGAGGTAATGGGCGGGACCGGTGACATGAAATTTCACTACCTGCGGATCGCTGGTGATTTCCGTTCCGCCGCTGAGCGTGGCTTCCACCTCGAAGTGGAGTTCGTATTCCCCAGGCTGCGTGAAGGCCCAGTTCATGTGCACATGGGTGCCGACGGGGGGTGAATAGATGTCCTCGCCCGCATCGGCGCTGTTCATCAAGACGGTGGGCTGCCCGAACCCGTCGGTCTGGTAGAGGAAGAAATCCCCGGGTCCATGTACCTCGAGAAGCCGCATCCGCGGAGCGCTCTGGAAATCGTCCGCAACCAACTCTTCCGTATTAATGCCCAGAAACGGCACCCCGTGCAGCTGGCTCTGCGGCAGCACGTAAAGGAAGTGCCCTTCCCCACCCTGGAAGGTCCAGGATTCGCCGGATTGTGTCGTCGTGACGGCTGCGGGGCCGGCGACGATCTCCGTCCCGTCCAGTTCAAGGTGCTCGTGTCCATGATCGTGTCCATGCCCATCGTCTTCGCCGTGGTCGTGATGCTCCCCGGCTGCAAGGGCCATATGCAGGCCCTCCGTCTCTTCATAGAGAACAAGCAGGTCGACATGTCCCTCCCGGAGCGCCTCGGCATGGTGGGAATCGTGGTCGTGGTCATGATCGTGGTCATGCTGGGCGAGCGCGGTTCCTGCCATTGGCAGGAGCCCGGCGAGCGTGAGGGTGACGAAGCGATGTCCTGATTTCCTGATTTTCATATTATTTGGTTTTGTTGAGTTCAGCTGTTGGTAGGGTTCTTTAAATACGTCCATGCGCCTTCGCGGGGGCTCCACGACCACGGAAAGAAGGATTGTCCGCTCCAGAGCCACCCCCGGCCGGGCATATACAACCAGAAGGAATCGGGACCGCCGGCGGGAAGGTACATCCAGCGGAGGTGATCGGCGTAGATCCAACGCTCCGTTTCCGCGCTGTAGCCGCCCAGCCATGACGACCATTTGCGGCCGTTGCCGAGGTCCCATGCGTAGCGGAGGGGACCCGCATCGCCGGCGTGCAGCACTTCGAAGGTATAGACGGCTTCGGTGCCGGTTTCCCCGCCTCCCCGTTCGGGAAGCAGCGTCCCGCTGAATGCGAAACGGGCGCGGTAGAGCCCGGGTTCCGTGAACGCGAAGTTGTAGTGGGCGTGGAAATTGGCGGTGATTTCTTCGAGGGCGTCTTCGGGACCAATGCCGTCCGCGGTCGAGAAATGCACCCGAGGCGGAAAGGCCGCCTGCCACATAACCATGTCCCCGCCCTGTTCGGGGCCGGTGCCCTCGACGGAGAGCAGCCGCATCGTTACCCGGCCCCGGTTGCTCAATCCCCCCGTGAAAATGTTTCTTCCCAGCTGCCGCGCTCCGATACCGAGATACAGGCGCTCCGCGTCGAAGATCTCCGGAAGAATCCAGACCGATTCCCCCGCCGAGCCAAGAAAGGCAAAGTCCGCATCGTCGGGCACCGTCTCCCGCGTGGATTCCCCGAGGTGAAGGATGATTTCATGCGCCGGGCGACGCGTCCGGGTGGCAAAGTCCCAGATGTAGGAGGTCCAGCCTTCCCCCGGCACATAATCGATTCCCAGATCATAGTGCCCCGTGCGCACCACCGTATCCGCCCCTCGCAGCATTGGTTGCAGGCTTAGCAAAGCCAGGGCAGCCGCAAGGAGCCGCGACAGCGGTCGGGCCGCCCTTCCCTTCCCGGCCCCCAAACGGCGGTTTGCGATCTTGCTTCCAATCATCGGCTCCTTATTGAAAGTTATTTTCAATAGCGTGCAAGGGAAAAAGGGAATCCTTCCAGGTCGGGAAAAAGACCTTGTCAATGAAAGCGCGGCTACACGGAATCCGGGCCATGAAACCGACCTCAAGAAGAGAATTACGCGTCGCGGAAACTGAATGGATCGGCGCCTCGCGGCCATTGGGGGGCCCGCGGACCCTGCCGCCGGCGGTCTGGCTGCGGCGCGAATTCCGATTGGATGGGGCTTTGCCGAAGGAGGCGGAGATTTTTCTGGCGGTTCTGGGCCTTGCGGAAATCGAAATCAATGGCCAGGCGGTGACGGAGGACGTGTTTATCGGAAGCTGGACGGACTACCGAAGGCGGGTAGTCTGGCGCTCGTATCCGGTTGCCGACTTGCTCCGACCTGGAAGGAATGTCGTCGGCGTTATCCTCGGGGACGGCTGGTACAGCGGCCATGTCGCCACGGACGACCGGCAGGTTTACGGAGACCGACCCCTTCTTTGCCTGCGGCTGGCCGGCGGTGGCGACAAGGCGACGATGACGACCATTGTTGCCACCGACCGCTCCTGGAAGTGGACGACGGGACCGATTCTGGAAAACGACCTTCTGATGGGAGAAGTGGTGGACGGACGCCTCTCTCTCGGCAACTGGACGGAGCCCTGCGAGCGGGCCGGGGAAGCGGACGAAGACATCTGGTTTCCCGTACGGAGATTTCCCGGACCGGAGGGAGAGCTGGTGGAGGCGGTTTTACCGTCGGTACGGCGTCAGGAGCGGTTGCCGGGAACGCGGTTGCCGGATCGGGGCGCGAGAGGGATCCGCTACGACTTCGGCCAGAACCTGACCGGACGGGTGCGCCTGCGGATTCGCGGACCACGCGGCGCGCGGCTGACCCTTCGGCACGCGGAAGTGTTGAATCCCGACGGGAGCCTGTATACGGAGAATCTGCGCTCGGCCCGCGCGGTTGATCAATTTATTCTTGCTGGCACAGGAACGGAGGAATTCGAACCACGTTTCACCTTTCATGGATTCCGGTATGGGGAAATCGAGGTCAGCCCGGCGGACGCGGAGGTGGAAATCGAAACCGTGGAAGGCGTCGTTTTGCACAACCCGATGCAGCGGACGGGCTGGTTTTCATGCTCCAACCCGCTTCTGAACAAGCTGACGGAGAACATTGTCTGGGGACAGAAGGGTAATTTTCTCGAGGTGCCGACGGATTGTCCGCAACGGGACGAGCGCCTTGGCTGGACCGGGGACGCGCAGGTGTTTGTCGGGACGGCGGCCATTTTCATGGATGTACGGGTCTTCTTCCGGAAGTGGCTGCAGGACCTGTTGGATGCGCAGGAAAGCGCCCGGGGGGCTATCCCCCCGACGGTGCCCTTTCTCGGTTCCTTCGGCCTCAGTTCGGAAGCGGGACCGGGCTGGAGCGACGCGATCTTTATCTGTCCGTGGGAATTGTATCAGGCTTTTGGCGACAAATCCTTTATCGAGCAGTGCTACCATGGCATGCGGCGCTACATGGAATTCATCCGGGAACACCGCACCATCGGGGGCATCCGCGAGCACCCGGACCTCGAGGGCTGGCGGGGCTTTGGCGACTGGCTCGCGCTGGACGGAAGTTCGGGGCCGCAGGGGCGTACCCCGAGGGATCTGATCGGGACGGCCTTTCATGCGCGGGCAGCGGAAATCATGGCCGCAAGCGCGGAGTTGCTCGGTCGGAAAGAAGAAGCCGGGGAGTACCGCCTCCTCCATGGAAAGATCCGCGAAGCCTTCGTGGACCGCTTTGTCACGGAGGAGGGGCTTGTTTTCGGCGGCACCCAGACGGCCTACATTCTCCCCTTGCAGTTTGGACTTCTGCCGGAGGACCAAAAGGCCGGTGCGGTCCGCGAGCTGGTCCGCCTCATCGAGGAAAACGGCTGCCATCTGGGGACCGGCTTCCTCGGGACTCCATATATCCTCGATGTATTGGAATCCCATGATCACCTCGACCTCGCCTACCGCCTGCTCGAGCAGGAAAGCTTTCCCTCGTGGCTGTTTCCAGTGAAGCAGGGCGCGACGACGATCTGGGAACGCTGGGATGGATGGACGCCCGAAAAGGGCTTTCAAACGCCGGGCATGAATTCCTTCAACCACTACGCCTACGGGGCCGTGGGCGCATGGATGGTCCGCAGTGTCGCAGGGCTGGCCCCGGATCCGGAAAACCCCGCGCCCGACCGCTTCCTCTTCCGACCCCGTCCGGGAGGAAGTATTGACCACGCCGGGGCCCGATATGCCACGGGCGCCGGCGAGGTCTCCATCCGCTGGGAACGGAAGGACGCCGACCTGCGAGTGGAGATATACCTGCCTGAAAGTTGTACGGCGCGCTTTTCCGCGCCGCCGGGCGCCGTCGTGAAAACGCCGCTACCGGATGGACTCGGCCCCGGCTCCCACGAGATCCGGCTCCAGCTTCAGGCGAATCCCGGCAGGTAGTCCTTTTCCGCTTCGAAAAGCTCCATCGCCATCGCCTTGATCTCGCGGGGCGAGCAGACCGCGGCGGTAAGCGGGTCGAGCAGCAGGGCGTGCACGGCGGCCTCCCTGCTCTTGTGAATGATGGCGTCGGCCATGCGGTCGAAGACCGCCATGTTGCTCGTGCAAACGGAGGCCATCTGCGGCGGAAGTTTCCCTACCCGGCAGGGATTCAGCCCGTTTTCGTCGACCATGACGGGCACCTCGACGCAGCCGTCGGCGGGAAGGTTGGCAATGAGCTGCCCCGCCCCGGCGTTGGAGGTGTTGTAGACATTGCCGTGGATCCGGTATGGCATGCCCTTTTCGCGGGCTTCGACGATAAAGGAACCGTATTCCCAGCTGCGATCCAGCTTGAGTTCCTCCTCCCCGGAAATCATCCTGTCCCGCTCGGTATCGGAATTCTCCCGCCATTTCGGCCAGTTGTTCGCGTAGAAGCTGCTTTCCCCCTCGTACTTTGGAAGCATGTAGCCCCGGACGAGGTCCTTCCGCTTGCGGTAATAAGGAAGGTACTCGGAAAGGTGGCCGCTGGATTCGGTGATGAACCCTCCAAAATGAAGGGCCATGTCCTTTCGGACGATATCCTTCGGGCCGGTCTTCCCTTTCAGGTGGTCCTGCAGCTCCTTCTCCCATTTTGTCATGAGCATCGGATACAGGTCCTGCCCCCTGTGCTCCAACCTGGTGAACCATGCGAGATGGTTGATGCCGGCGCACTCCCAGCGCAGTTCCTCGTAAGGGACCCCGGCCTCCTTTGCCATGAGGTCGCTTGTTCCCTGCACGCTGTGGCAGAGGCCGACAAGGGGGACCTCCGGAATGGAGCGAAAGGCCGCCAGGCAGAGGGCAGCCATTGGATTGGTATAATTGAGAAAGATCGCCCGGGGCGCCAGTTCGCGGACATCCCGGAGAATTTCGAGAAGGACCGGACCCGTGCGCAATGCCTTGAAGAGGCCGCCGGGGCCGATGGTATCGCCGATGCACTGGTCGATCCCGTATTTGGCCGGGATGTCATTGTCGAGGCGGACGCATTCCACGCCGCTGACCTCGATGGAATTGACCACATAATCGCTCCCGGGCAGCACCTTTGTCCGGTCGGTGTCCGCGACAATTTCCCATTTGTCAGCCCCGAGCGCCTCTTTGATCCGGGTAACGAGTTTCTCCATCCGCTGGAGGCGCTCCCCGTCAATATCGACGAGGACGAAGGTGCCGCCGTTGTTGCCGGGAATGCTCATCAGATCCGTCGAGATACGGGCGGCAAATCCGCTACCGGCCCCGATGAAGGTGACTTTTACGGGCCGCTCCATCTTTCCGGGAAGTCCGGCAGTACGGGAGCTTTTCGAATGTTCAGCGTGGCCGAGGTCCTTCGCTCTGGCCGCTTTTCGGGGGGTCTTTTTCTTCGTCATGGCGCTGTATGTATTTCTGTATGCTGAGAGAAGCGGCCCCGGTCCGGCAACTTCCATTCGTTGACAGGAAGAAGACAATTTGTGATATCAATGGAATGCCGGAACCTTTGGTGCAGATTCTCTCGGCCGGGAGGCAGAGCGTGAACTCCCCGGTCTACCGCTACGATAACCGGGACCGGGGAAGCGAACATGTGATCATCCAGTACACCTGCAAAGGAAGCTGCCATTTCCGCCTTGGGAAGGAGGTTTTCCCTGTTACGGCGGGGAAGGCCTTTGTCGCGCTCCCTCCGGAGGACAGCGTGTATTGGTTTTCCGGTGACAGCACGCGGCCATACGAACTGGAATGGGTGGCTCTCGGAGGAGACCCGGCCGTTTCCCTCGGGCAACGCCTACGGCAGCAGCATGGACCCCTCCCCGGAATGCAGCCCCGAGGGGAAGCCTTGTTCAAACTGCGGCGCATCCTGCGTTTGTTCAGCCAGGCGGCCTTCGAGGACCGCCTGCAGGCCAGCGAACTCGCGTACAGCCTTCTCCTCTCCATCCTTCGTGAACAGGAACAGAGGGAACAGGCCCGGGATCCCATCCTATTCTGTTACCACTACCTTCACAACCATCATCGCTCGCCTTTCAATATCAAATGGCTGGCCGCCGATGCCGGTGTCAGCCGCGAGCACCTGAGCCGCGAGTTCACAAGGCGCTACGGGAAAGGCCCGGCCGCCATGCTGCGGGAGCTTCGCCTCGCAACGGCAAAGTCCCTCCTCCTTGGCGGAGGGCTCGGCCTTGAGGAAGTGGCTCGCGCGAGCGGTTTCGGGAGCGCCCGGAACCTTTCCCGCCTCCTTGGGAAACGGTAGGCGTCAGGTTTTCACCGCCCCTCTTTCCCCTCTTGTCAACGATTCCCGCTTCCGCGGCCTCTCTCCCGCGCTCCTCTGGACCTTCCGGTAGTCGCGGCACCTGAGCCGTAGCCGAAGTCGTGAGGTTTTGCGGAGTAGCGAACCAGCGATAGCGGTTTGGCCCAGGTTGTCCGAACGGCTGTCGCCCGTTCGCTACGGGATCCGAACGGCTGTCGCCCGTTCGCTACGGGATCCGAACGGCTGTCGCCCGTTCGCTACGGGGAATGCCCAGGTCCGCACCCGGGTCTTGCCAGCGGTTCGGCTTCCTGCCTGAATGGCCGCCGAACGCAACCGCTCCGACACATGACCGAACCGCAGCGCAACGGCCTCAGCCTGACCCCATTCCAACACCGCCTGATCACCACCGCTTTGGCCGGGCTTTCCCTCTTTATCATCTTTGCCCTCCTCTTTGGTTTATTTCTCCTGCTGCGGTCGTTTGTGGGCCATTTTTCAGGCGTCCTTCTCCCGCTCGCCATCGCCGGGATTCTGGCCATGCTGCTGCGACCGGTGGTGAGTTACATGGAGGAGAACAGCCGCCTGAACCGAACCGGCGGGGTGATTGTCCTCTATATTCTGGTGGTTCTCGTCCTTGCCGTGGGGCTCTTCTGGATCATCCCCATCCTCCTCGAGCAAGCGGTGCAATTGATCCGTTCCATTCCTGCCATCTACGAGGGATTGCGGGAGATTCTGGCGGCCCGTTTCCCGCAGTTGCTGAATTACCTCAAGGAAACCGTCGGGGAACAGCCGCTGTCGGCCCTTGCGCAGGAGTTCGAGCAGCGCCTCTCCGAAAACGTCCAATCGCTGCTGCTGTCGACCGCGGCGGTGGGAAGGGATTATTTCTTTTCCGTTTTTTCAACGGCGGCCGCGGCGGCGATCGTGCCGGTCTATCTCTTCTTTTTTCTCCGCTCGGGACACGTCTCCCGGCGGCAGATCGAACAGCAACTGTCATGGGTCCGGAAGGACATCCGAGAGGATATCATTTATCTCGGGCACCAGTTCGCCACCAGTCTCGGCACCTTTTTCCAGGGCCAGATCGTCATTGGTCTTATCATGGGGGTTCTCCTCGCCCTTGGTTTCAGCATTGCGGGCATTCACCTTGGATTCGCCATCGGCATCGCCATCGGCCTGCTGAACATCATCCCCTATCTTGGGACGGTCCTCGGGTTGGGGACGGTTTTACCGATCGCATGGTTTCAGCCGGAGGGCGGGCCTGTCCTTGTCCTGATCGCGCTTGGAGTGTTCATCGCGGTGCAACTGGTCGAGGGGTATTTCCTTACGCCGAAGATCATGGGAAACCGGACCGGTCTGCATCCGCTCACCATCATCATCGCCATTTTCTTCTGGGGGACGGCCCTGAACGGCCTTCTCGGCATGATCCTCGCCATTCCGTTGACGGCGTTCTTTGTCGTGGCCTGGCGCTTGTTCCGTGAAAAGTACCTGAAGGCATGGACGACGGGTACGGAGACATCCTGAGTTTTTTGGGTAGCCTTTACCGGGAAATTCCCTAATCTCTCCCAAAAAAGGGAGGGAATATGCATCAGATACTCGTTTGGACGCGGCGGCAGCTGCATCTTGCCGGTTTCATCATGGCCGGTTTACCGTTCACGCTTCCGGCCGAAACCGAAGTCGGCGGAACCATCTCAGGAGACACCACCTGGAATCTCGCCGGGTCCCCGTACATTGTGGACTCCACCGTCACCGTGGCCGCGGAGGCGAACCTGACGATCAACCCTGGTGTAGAGGTGATTTTCTCACGCTACCATTCAATCCACGTATATGGTACCATCAACGCGCTGGGAACCGCAGCCGCCCCGATCGTTTTCAAAGGCGATGAAACCAATCCGGGCTGGTGGCACAGCATCGATATCTTCGACGAAGGCGATGGATCCTTCCGATACTGCGAATTCCACCACAGCGGCTACTCAAGGGGAGCGGCGATCAACATGGAAGGCACGGGTACCCTGTCGGTGCGCAACTGCCTTTTCAAAGACAACAGCTACGCGGGCCTGCGGATCGCGGAAGGGTTTTCCTCCCTGATCATGGAGAACAACCGTTTCGAAGAAAACGCAGCCGGCATCCGATTGGGCTCGAATGTATCCTTCTCCAGCACGACGGACCAGTTTTCCGGAAATACCACCGGTCCGGTGGTGGTAGGGAGTCTCACGCAGACCGTCGATGTCGAATGGAAGCTGGCCCCCGGGGCCGCCGTCTACGTGGAATCCACCCTGACCGTGAATCCGGGGAGCACCTTTACCCTTCGTGAGGGAACTGTTCTGAAATTCGAGCGTTACAAGGGCCTTGAGGTGAAGGGCCGTCTTGTTGTCGATGGCACGGCGTCCCAACCGGTCCGGCTGACCGATTACCGGGACGACGGCGTCGGCGGGGACACGAATAATGACGGCGACGCGTCCGCTCCGGGAACGGGATGGTGGAAGGGCATTCACGTTTTCGAGGAAGGAAGCGCGGATATCCGCTATGGCCGTATTTCCTACGCGGGGTACTGGCACGCAGCGGGTATCCGCAAAACCGGATCCGGCGAACTGATGGTCCGCAATTCCACGATCTCCCGAACAGGCGGTTCCGGCCTCTATCTTTCCGCGGGCGCGGAGCGGTTTATATCAGAAAACAACACCTTCGAGGAAAACACCCACGGACTCCGGGTCGGCTTGAACACCTCCTTCACCGACACCACCTCGGCTTTTGTCGGGAATATGGAGTCGCAGGTGCTCGCCGATGGCGGCGTCACCACTGCCAATGTCTCCTGGGAGCTGCCTTCCGCCTACGCGATCCGCCTGCCGTCCACCTTGACGGTGGCCCCGGAGGTCACCCTCACGATCGCTCCCGGAACCGTCCTGAAGTTCGACCGCTACAAAGACCTCCATGTGGCGGGGACGCTGCACGCGCGGGGAACTTCCTCCGCTCCGATCCATTTCACCGATTACCGGGACGACACCGTCGGCGGCGATACGAACAACAACGATGACACCGACGCGCCCTTTGCCGGGTATTGGGGCGCGGTCAACCTGTATGACGAGGGCAGCGCGGAACTGGACCATTGTGTCCTCCGTTACGGCGGCTACTGGTATGACGCCCTTGTCCGCAAGACCGGCAACGGGGATCTTTCCCTGACAAACTGTGTCCTCGAGCAATGCAGCGAAGCCGGGCTCTTTATTTCCGAAGGTTCGGGAGACTTCACAACCGCGCATAATGTTTTCCGCAACAACCGTTACGGGATCCGCCTCGGGCCAAACACTTCCCTTGAGGACACCACCTCCGTTTTCGCGGACAACACCGAGGCGCAGGTCACGCTGGACTCCAGTACCTTTACCGCGGACACCAGCTTCCGCCTTTCTTCCGACTATGCCATTGTTTTCCGCGGCGACACAACGGTGGCGGAGGGAACAACCCTCACCCTTCACCCGGGTCTCGTCGCCAAGTTCCGCCGGTATAAAGACATTGTCGTACGGGGTCTGCTGCTGGCCGAGGGAACCGCGGACAAGCCCATCATCTTCACGGATTACCGGGACGATTCCGCTGGCGGGGATTCCAACGGCGACGGCGCGGAATCCGGACCCCTTGGCGGCTACTGGAGCGGCCTCGTCTTCACGGGGAACGGCAGTGGCACCCTCCTCCACTGCCATATCGGCTACGCGGGCTACGGGTACGCGGCGAATATCCGCAAGGAGCATGCCGGAACCCTCACCCTGCGCCACAGTCGCCTCCACCATGGCAGCGGGGCCGGCTTGTATGTGACGCAGGGCTACGCATCCCTTGTGTCGGAATATAATCACTACGCAAACAACCAGGCCGGTGTCCGGCTGGGTCCGAGCACTTCCTTCAGCGACACCACCTCGGTCTTTACCGGAAATGCAAGAGCCCCTGTGCTGCTTGACGGCGGCACCCACGAAGTCGATGTGGAGTGGCGGCTCTCCTCCCGGTACGCGATGGTCATGGACAGTTCGCAGACCGTGGGAACGGATGTCCACCTTACCCTGCACCCGGGGCTGGTGCTCAAATTCGACCGCTACAAGGAGCTCACCGTCGCCGGTGATCTTGTCGCCCTTGGTACGCCGGGCAGTCCCATTGTCTTTACCGCCGAACTGGATGACAGCGCCGGCGGGGATACGAATGGGGACGGCGCGGGCAGCGAGCCCTCGCCCGGATACTGGAGTTGTATCACTATCCTCGATTCAGGCAGCGCGCGTCTGCTCCATTGCCGACAGCGCTACGGCGGATACCGGCATGGCACCGGGATCGCCGCGCGGGAAGGCAGCCGGCTTTCCATGGAGAATTGCGAACTCCGTAACAATTACGGAAGCGGTCTTCTCCTCGACAAGGCAAGCCCCGAACTGACGATCACCCGCTGCCGGTTTCTCGACAATGATCACGGGGTGCAGGTGCTCAACGTTCCCAGGACTGTTGTTCTAGAGGCCTGCTCCTACGTCGGTAATGAAGAATACGGCGTGCGCAATTCCGGTTCGGAAGCGGCGGACGCCCGCGGCGGCTGGTGGGGATCGGCTTCCGGACCGTACCATGCGGAAGCAAACCCGGAAGGGACGGGCGACGCCGTCACGGACGGAGTGCTGTTCGATCCATGGAGGCGGAGCGAGAGCCTCGGCCTGATCCGGGCGCCCATGCGCTCGGGCTCGATCGTCGCGGGCGACACGCTGCGCTTTCTTGGCGAGGCGGGCATGGATCCGGGCGCGACCTTTGCCTGGGATTTCGGCGACGGACGCACTTCGCAGGTCCGCGATCCGGGCCTGATCACCTTTCCGACGCCCGGAAACCGGACGGTGCTTTTCCGGACCCTTCTCGACGGGGTTCCGCAGCCGTACCCGGACAGTCGCCAGTACGCAATTGTCGCCGATGACGGGCAGCGGCCGGACATTGTCGTCGATCGCTTTGAAGTTCCCGATGCCCTCGGTATCGGTGAACCCGCGACCCTCCACTACACGATCCGTAACGCCGGTCCCGGCGATCTTGCCGAAACGACGTGGACGGACCGGCTGTACCTGTCCGCCGACGCCCATCTCGACCGTACCGACCAGCAACTCACCGAGTCGGTCCGCACACGGGCCCTTGCCGCCGAGGAGTTTGCGGAGATGCCGATCGCCCTCACCCTGCCCCCGTTGGTGGAGGGGGATCGCTTTCTTCTCCTTTCCGTTGACGACGATTGGGACATCCTCGATCTGCACCGCCTCAACAACCACGCCGGGGCTGAGGTGACGGTAAGTGTTCCCGCCCTCGCCGACGGAATTGTCATGGAGGGAATGCACGGGATCGGACGTGTGGAGAAGTACTATAAATTCACGGCAACCCCGGAGATGGCGAATCTCCTTGTCGAGTTTACCACCGCCTTTTCCGGACTTGAATTGCTGCTCCGGCATGGAAAGCTCCCCAGCGAGGATGCCTTCGATCACCGATTTCCAAGCGGCCGCTTTGTCCTGTCCTCTCCGGCGAGCGGTTCCTGGTACCTTCTCGTGCGCGGAGATTCCATCCCGGCGGGAGGAACCTTCGACCTTCTTGTCAGCAGCGAGGACCTCGTCCTGCAAAGCGCGACCCCGGAAAGCCAGGACACCGACTCCCCGCTTGAGTTGAATGTCAGGGGCGCCGGCTTTGTCCCTCCCCTGCAAGTCAGCCTCCTTTCCTCCAACGACACCCTCTATGCTGCGGAGAGTGTCGAGATCCACGGCTATTCCTCCCTGACAGCCCGTTTCCCCGCCGGTGCCCTTCCGCCGAACCGCTATGACCTGGAAGTGCGAAAAGGGGAATCCACCGCGAACCTCCCCGGGGCCATCGAAATGGTGAGCGGTGGGGAGGCGGATTTCCACGTCAACATCATCAGCCCGGAGGCGATGGGATACCATCAACTGGCGACCCTTTTCGTCGAATACGAGAACCGCGGAACGGCGCCCATGCCCGCCCCCATGCTGTTGATCACGGCCCTGCAGAACGGACGTCCGGGAGCGCTCTTCACCCTGGACCGCAACCACCTCTCACGCGGATTCTGGACCTCGGCCGTTCCGGACGGGTTCACAACCTCCATTCGCCTTCTCGCCAGCGGTGAGGAATCGGGCATTCTGCAGCCCGGGGAAAAGATGAGCGTCCCGGTCTATTACGCAGGTTGGCTCAAACCATGGGATTTCAGTTACCCGCCCTTTGAATTCAAAGTCGTGGCTTTCGAGGCCGACGACCCGCAACCGCTCGATCTGCCCGCGCTAAAGACGGCCCTCCGTCCTCCCGACCTTGAAGGGGAGGCATGGGACGCGGTCTGGGGGAATTTCACCGCTTCGGTGGGCGCCACGGTGGGGAGCATGGTCCGTGCCCTTTCAGGAAGTGCGTTGTACCTGCATCGGCTCGGTTGCGAGGTGCGCGACCTGAACCGGCTCCTTGCCTTTGAAATGACGAAGGCGCGGGGTATGCACGGCCCACTCTCCGAACTGGTCGCCGACGTGGACCTTGTCCCCCATCAGGGGCGCCTCTCCCTGTCCTTCAGCCGGAGCTTCCCACGGCACCTTTCCCAACGGTATCGAAAGGGCATCCTTGGCTACGGCTGGACCCATAACTGGGAGAAGCATCTTCGGTTCATGGAGGACGGAACCCTCCACCTCCATCACGGAAACGGCGCGGTCCGTTCCTTCGAGCCGGACAGCCGGGGCAGCGGTTATTTTCCCTCGACCGGCGATCCGGCCTCCCTCCGGAAAATCAGCGGCGGGGCGTATCGGCTCACCCTGCCGAACGGACGCCGGTACCGTTTCGGACCGCAAGGCAAACTGTTGGAAGTTGCCGACCGCCACGGAAACGCCGTTACCCTCTCCTACGCAGGCGACCGCCTTGTCCGCCTTGACCACAGCAACGGCGTTTATCTTGTCCTGACTTACACCGGGTCGGGCTACCTCGACAGGATCGAGGACTCCTTCGGGAGGTTTGTGCGCTACCGTTACGACGCCGCCGGCCACCTGATTCAACTGAACACGGCGGACGGGCGCGCAGTGGATTATGACTACGAAAAGGATGGGAATCCTGTACGAAAACATGCCCTTACGAAAGTGGACCTGCCGGGAGACGTCGTTCACCGCTTCACCTACGATGCCAACGGGCGTCTCGCTTCACGGTCCAACGCGGCCTCCTCCATAAGTTATGCCTACGAGCAGGGAGCCATCCTTTCCACGGACGGGGAAGGCAACCAATCCGCCCTCGCCTTCAACCACTTCGGCCTCCTCTGCCGTGTGACTGATCCGGAAGGCGGCATCACCCGCCTCGCCTACGACGCCGACCACCGCAACCTCTCCACGACCGGGCCGGACGGGACCCGGATTCGCTACAGCTACGGCACCGACGGCAACCTCCGGCGCCTCGTCAACCAGAACGGCGAAGAATGGGCCTGGGAATACGGGCCCTATGGCCAGGTGGCCAAGACGGTCCACCCGAACGGGAGCTTTACGAAGGTCAGCTATGACATCAACGGCTACCCCGAATGGGTTCAGTTCCCGGACGGGAGCAAGGAACGGTTCCAGTTCGACGGGCAGGGACGCCTCGTGCAACAGGTGGATCCGCTCGGAAACACCACCACGACCTCCTACAACGCCGCCGGGGAATTGGATACGGTGGTTGCCCCGGACGACAGCACGCGCAGCTTCACATGGAATGCGCAACGGCGCCTGACAGAGGCCGGCAATACCGAAGGCGATACCGAACTGGGATATGACGATGGGGGCCGGCTCACCTCCGTGACCTTCGCCAATGGCCTGTCGCTGGCATACGAATACGACGAGGCGGGCCGCCGGTCCAAAGTCACCTATCCGGGCGGCGCCGAAACGCGCTATGCCTATGACGCCGCCGGTCGACTCGGACATGTCCTCGATGGCACCGGTTCGACGATCGTGGAATACCTCTACGACCAGGCCGGCCGCCTTGCTGAACGCCGGTATGGTTCAGGGGCAAGGACCGTCTATGAACGAAACGGTCGCGGACAGGTTCTCACGCAGCAGACCTACTCCCCAAGAGGCGAACTGACCTCCGGGTTCGAGGCCACCTACGACATCAACGGCCTCCCCGTCACTTACGCGACACCGCAGGGAACGTATCAATATTCCCATGACCGGGCGGGTCGCCTGCGCGAGGAATCCTTTACGCCCACCGGCGAATCGGCACGAGTGATCACCTACCATCGCGACACGAACGGGGACCTGGTTTCCATTACCCGCGAAGGCGAGGTTCTCCCCGTAACCACCGATGCCAACGGACGGATCACGGGAGTTGGTGACACGGAAGCCACCTATGATGCCTCGGGCAACCTGCAGACGCGTACCGTCGATGGAGAAGTTGCCACCTACTCCTTTGATCCAACCGGCAATCTCACCGGTATGGAATGCGGTGGCGACGCCTATGCCGTCGATTATGACGCGCTTGGATTCCCCATGCGCCTGACCACTCCGGAGGGGCGGCGCGACTACCTCTGGGACCTCGCCGCCGGACCCCGTCTGCTCGGGGAATACAACGCTTCCGGGGATCCCGTCCGCCGGTTCCACTTCGGGCACGGGATGGAAATGGCGGCCAGAGCCGCCCAATCCTGGTTCACCGTCTTCGACCCCCTGCAGGGAAATCCGGTCGAGGCCCTCGCCGCGGGCCCCGCTCCGACGAAAACGGCCGGGGCCGAACCCGCACTCTTCTATCCGTACAGCCTGCCTTACCTGGAAGCGGATCCCTTCGTTCCGGATCCCGTTTTCAATGGCGAGGTCCTCGATGGATTCCTGACCCTTGGGCGCTATGCCTTGAATCCCTCGGCCGCGATCGGCGAATGGGCCGTCCAAGGCGGAGGCCTCGACTACACCATCGGCAATGTCGTCCGCAATTCCTACGTTTCCTTTGGCAGCGGCGGACTCGCCCTCTTCGGATCGGCCGACCTTGCCAACCGCGGACTTGGCAACCTTACCAATATCCGGGTTGTCATCACCGATGTTCCGGACTTCCTTTCCGACGGACTCGACTTCCTCGGCAGCAACGATGCCTTTGGCAACACCCTCAACGGGCTTTCCCTTCTCACCAGCGGGGTCGAGGTCATCGACGGCATTTCCCAAACGTGGGAGGAAGGCCGCTCCGTGGATATGGTGGATGTCATCAATCCCTTCGGCAGCCTAGACGACGGTACGAACAAGATCCGCCACGGCATCGCTACCGCCGCCCTCACCGGCGCGGGCATGTTGCTGGGAACAACGGCCGCGGTGGCCTCGTTTCCGGTTGCCGCGACGGTGGCGGGCGTGGCCTCCATCGCCGCCTTCATCAGCGACAACACCGGTGGCTGGCAGGAGGAATTCTGGATCTGGTGGGACGACCTCGATGTGACCGGCGAGCGCATCAGGGGATCCGCCATGATCGGATCCCGCGATCCCAACCAGAAGCTGGGCGTCAACGGTTTTGGCGAGGCGAATTACGTCGCTCCCGACGCCCTCCTCGCCTACCGGATCGATTTTGAGAACCATTCCGGGGCCTCCGCTCCGGCGCAGGTGGTCATGATCCGGGATCCCCTGCCGGCCGAGGTGAATTCCGCCACCTTCCGCATCCTCGAAGTCGGCTTCGGGGACCTCGTCCTGCCGGTTCCGCCGGACGCCCGGTTCTTCGAGGAAACGGTGGAGTACGCGTATGAGGACGACGACTACAGCTTCGCCATCGAAGTTCATGTCTCGGTACGGATCGAGGACGGCGAAATGATCGCCCTCTTCACCAGCCTTGATCCCGAAACCGGCCTTCCGCCGCCCGTGGACACGGGCTTCTTGCCGCCGGAACCGGAGAAGGACGAGGAGGGCGCGTATGTCCCTGGCGAGGGCCGCGGCCAGGGCTATGTGAGCTACGCGGTGCATCCTCTGCCGGACCTGCCGAGCGGGACGGAGATCCGCAACATCGCCACCATCCAGTTTGATTTCAGCCTTGAAATCGACACCAACCAGGTCGATCCGCTCGATCCTGCCAAGGGCACCGATCCGGACAAGGAGGCCCTTGTCACCATCGATGCGGACATCCCGGTCATGACCATGGGGGCGATGGAAGAACTCTCCACCTCTCTCGTTCCGGTTCATTGGAACGGGGCCTCCGCGTCGGGGATGGGCACCTTCGATGTGTACGTGCGCCCCGTTGGCGGCAGCTGGGAAGCATGGCTGACCGCAACGGAAAGAACCGCCGCCGTCTTCATTGGTGACCCCGGCACCGAATACGAATTCTACGTCGTCGGGACCAACAATGTCGGCGTGGCGGCGGAATTCGATCCACAGGCCCTCGTTAGTTCCACCGCTGGAAGTGGCCCAATGCCCATTACAATCCGACACCTGCCCGGCGAGGCCCCGGTCGTGTCCTGGATGGGCTGGTCAGGACTTCACTATCAGGTCCAGAGCAGCGGTGACGGGTTTCATTGGTCGGATCGTGGCTCCGTCCACCAGACCGTGGAAGAGGAAGCGGAAATGCAGTGGACTGATACGGAATACTCGGGGTCCGGCTGCCGCTTCTACCGGGTCATGGCGTTCTAAAACCTGAACAACACGAGGGTGGTATTGTCCTTGCCGAAATTGCGGAGGGATTGCTGCAGCAGTCCCTCCGCGAGGGAGGCAAGATCCTTTCCCTCTTCATTGCGGAGGGCGTCCTCGATCTCCCGGTCCCGGAGCCCGCCCGTGAGCCCGTCGGAACAAAGCAGATAAGAGGCCCCGGGAATAAGTTCCTCCAGCTGCAGGACCGGCTGGAATTTCTCCCCGGGAATTCCCACGGCCTGCCGGATGACGTTCCTCCCCGGATATCGGCGTTCCTCCTCCTCGCTGATTTTACCGACGGCAAAGCGTTCCCCGGCTTCGGTCTGGTCGACGGTCAGGCGCCGTAATTTGTCATGGGAAAAGCAATACAATCGGCTGTCCCCGATCTGGGCGACGTGGAGCCCGCCCGCCCTGCGCCAGACCGCCGTCAAGGTGGTTCCCATCCGATCCCGTCCGCTCTTTCCCGTATTTTTATTCAGGATACAATCATTGATGTCGACGAGGGCCTCCCGGAGAAGGTTCTGCGCCTCCTCCATGGAGAGGTCGGGAGCGCTCGCGCGGAGCCGCTCTTCAAGGAGGCGGAGGGTGGTCGAGCTGGCCTCCTTTCCCCGGGCATGGCCGCCGACCCCGTCGGCAACGGCGAAGATCCATTCGCCCTCCTCAAGGTCGGCGACGAGGCAGCTGTCCTCGTTCTCCCTGCGGACCGGACCGGTTTCACTGCGCGCCGCCACCTCGGGCTCGCGCCGCGGCGCTTCGCTTACTTCTTCCATGGCAGCCCCTCGGGTTCTGGCGTGGCGATCTCGGCGGCAAGGGCGATGCGAAAGCCGTTGCTGGGGGTTTTGAAACCCGGCATCCCCCGGCTCCGGTTGGCGGAGCGGCATTCGCGGGCGAAGTCCTGGAAACTCCCGCCGCGATTGACGCGATCGGTTCCGCGGGTTGCCCCGGTAGGATCCTTGACTTCAGAACCTGAATACGGCCCGTACCAGTCAAGACACCATTCGCGGACGTTTCCGTGCATGTCATGCAAGCCCCACGCGTTCGGGGCCTTCCGTCCGACGGGATGCGGCTTGCCGCCGGCGTTTTCGTTGTACCAGCCGACCTGATACAA
Source organism: Verrucomicrobiota bacterium (assembly GCA_009908535.1). Classification (GTDB taxonomy): domain Bacteria; phylum Verrucomicrobiota; class Verrucomicrobiia; order Opitutales; family Oceanipulchritudinaceae; genus Oceanipulchritudo. Next base: position 7,920 of record JAAAOD010000180.1, on the reverse strand, counting down.
ATCCGCCTCCCGGTCGCCGGCCGAATATGCGGTGCGCGTGCCCGCCCGGCAGGCATATTCCCATTCCGCCTCGGTGGGAAGACGGAAGACATAGCCTTCGGGCAGGCGCCCCGCCTCCGCTTCGCGCCGGGTCAGTTCCTCGCAAAAAGATCGTGCCTCGTTCCATCCGATAGCGGTCGCCGGCAGGTCCTCACCGCCTTGGCCGAAGCGGGAACCGTCGCCGCCCATGATGGAAGTCCATTGTTCTCGGGTGACCTCCAAGGTACCCATCCAGAAACCATTGCTGAAAGTAACGGGAGTGACCGGGCTTTCATCCGCTTTTCGACCGCGTTCTCCCGTCGGCGAGCCCATGCGGAAGGAGCCGGCGGGGATCCAGACAATGGACATGTCCTTTCCTGCGCCGGGGATCTCGACGGTGCGGTCCGGGCGTTGCTCAGGTTCGGTCGGGGTTTCCTCCACCTGCTTCTTTGCGGCCGCTCCCAAGGGGGCTTCTTTTTCCTTTGGCTGCACAGAGGGCTCTTCCTTTTCAATATTCGTTACCGGGGGCTTCGCCACTTTCTCCTCCAGCAACTCCAATTGCTCCGGCAACGGTTCGATTTCCTCAGGCGGTTCCTTTCCCGCTTGAACCAGAGGAGCTTCCTTGCCGGGAACCTCCTCGCCGGCTTGCTCGGGATCAGGGACCACGGGTTCGGGCTGCGGGGAAAAATGGCCTTGTTGCCACAGGTAGTAACCGCCCCCCGCGGCCAGACCCAGAACCCCGAGAAGAAGGAGGGGCCATAGAACGGCCGGTGCTTTTCGCTTTACCGGAGCGGTGGCCCTCCCTTCCGGGACTTTCCCGATTCCCGGCACCGCCGCGAGCATTTCCCGTGCATCAGCGAAGCGCTCTCCGGCCTGAGATTCGGTCGCCTTGAGGATCCACTGGTCCCATGCCGGATGAAGGCCCTTTACCAGCTCGGAGGGACGGCGCATCCCGAGGCTTTCCTCGCCTGTGAGTAACTGATAGGCAATCAAGCCCACCGCGTAGAGGTCGCTGCGCTTGTCGGCCTCCTCGCCGCGCTTCTGTTCTGGCGACATGTAGGCGAAGGTACCGAGAAGGGCGCGAGTACTGGTTCCCTCCGTATCCGAATCCCCTTCGACCACGGTCTCCTCGCCACTCTCCATCAGGGAACGGGCAACCGTCTGTTCGACCTGGCTCTGCAACCAGTCGGCGCCGGCCAGCCGGACAAGGCCGAAATCCGCGATTTTCAAGAGGAACGATTTTCGGTTCGAGGGTCCTTTCGTGAGCAGCAGATTCGCCGGCTTCATGTCCCGATGCACAACCCCCATCGCGTGGGCATAGGCAAGGCCCTCGAGAACCTGCCGGAGGATTTCCACAGTGGCTTCCTCGGAAAAAGCCTTTCCACGCCGCTTCATCCATTCACCGAGGGAGCCGACCCGGGTCCCCTCTTCCAGGCCTTCCGGCGACACGCCTTCCACAAGTTCCATGCGCAGCCATGCGCGCCCCTCCGCCTGCCGGAAATCGTCCACGTGCACAATGTTGGGATGCTTGAGCTTCGCCATGACCTGTGCCTCGCGGCGGAAGCGGTGCTCGGTATCCCCGCGGCTGACAATGGAGGGATGGATGAGTTTGAGGGCGAAACGGGTGTGGAGTTCCTTGTGCTCCACTTCATAAACTTCTCCCATCCCCCCGCGGCCGAGGAGCCGCACGACCCGGTATTCCGCGACGCTGTCGCCTTCCTTCAGGACCGGTTGCTTTTCAAGTTCATCGTCTTCATCCGGCAGGCGGGTGGCGTCGTCATCGAGGCTCATGGGTTGAAATTAAGATGTTTCCCCGCTGGCGGAAAGCAATTTCCCGGGCACGGGTCGCAATCGCTGCTGCCACGCCTTGGGCACGAGAAAATGGTAGGCCGCGAACAGCTCCCAGCCAAAGGGAGGATAGCCGCCATAGCCGGCCAGCGGCATCTCGAAAATGTGCAGCACCTCGAGGTATGGAATCTCGTAAATCCACTTCGGAAAGGAATAGATGTTCCAGAATTCCCAGAAAAAGCCGCAGACGAGCGTCCCCAGGCCGAAGGCCACCAGCGGGGCCAGCCCACCGCCGGCCGCTTCGTGGATCAGCGAACGCCGTCCCCGAAGACGGTTCAGCGGATCGAGAATGAAGAACCACGACAGCCACATGAAGGGAAAGAAAAGCTCAGGCTGCCACAGCATGAGCCCCAGCATGCCCCAGCCCATGAAGTGCAGAGACCACAGGACCCGGGGGCCGGGTTCCGCAAAGCGCGGTTCCGGCAGCCGCCGGATCCAGCGCAGGCCTCCGATCCATTCGGACGTGCTGAAGACCGCTGGCACCACCGTTGAAAAACAGAGCGAGGAGTAAAGAAAGTGCCGCCATCCGGAAAAGAACTCCCGTCCAAGGTAAATCCAGTTCGCGGTGATTTCATTCAGCCCCTCGAACAACCACCAGAGCGGTACCGAAAGCAGGAAAAGTCCCGCGTAATGCAGAGGATTGCGGGTCAGCAGCGAATCCCCGTCGCGGCGCACGACAAGACCATCCACAACAAGGCAGTATCCCAGCCAGAGGGGAAAGAAAAGGAGGTGCGTGCGCAGACCGTCCAGACCCCAGTTCAGCGCCCATGCGGCCCCAACCAATAGAAGCCCAATCCAGCCGTGTCCGGGAAATGTTCCCCGGATTTTCACGGGCTGCTCCGGTCCTGGCTCCGCCTGTTGCACGTTGAATTCTCGTTGCAAAACCGCTTCCAGGCAAGAGCGGATGGCAATCGGCGGGCACCCGTCGGCCCTGTCGAATCCGCCTTCAGTCCAGATTCCATGGCCAGTGGACACATCCCTCGATCCCCGGAAAAGCGACGAGGTCGGCCTGCCCCTTGAGCACGAATGTAGTGATCGGATGGCCGGGAAAACAATTCCTCGCAATGGCAAAGGTTCCTCCCGTCACGCTGACATCGTCGACGAGGAGCAGGTGCGTTCCCGCATTGAGTTGCTCCCCGCCAACCCGTCGTCCGGCCAACGCTCCCTCCGGCCGCGGCCGATTGTCGTCCTCACGGTGACGCACCTCCAGCAGCACCACCGGCAGCCCGCCCAGCCGGTCCGCAACCAGAAAGCCCGGTACCCGGCCCCCGCGCAGAATCGCCACCACCGCCCCCACTTCAGGGAAGTGCAGTTCATCGAGCCGGGCCGAGATTTCCGGAAAATGCAGCGGACGCTTCGTCATTCCTTCAGTTCGCCTCCTTCCGCCCGCAAAGGCAATGCCTTCCACGAAAAATTTCGGATTTCCTTGCAATAAAACAGACTTGTCTGTCTCTTACGGGAGCAAAACAACCTGAACGCAAAAAGAGAAAGACCATGAAAAAAGAAAAGAAGTGGAAAAAGATCACGAGCTGGATTCTGCAAGGGGCGCTTGCGGGGCTCTTTGCGATGGCGGCGTTGCCGAAGCTGACGGGGGATCCGATGGCGCTGGCGATGGTGGGCAAGCTGGGGCTTGGCGACTGGGCGGCCTACGCGATCGGGCTGGTGGAACTGGCAGCGGCGGTCCTTTTGCTGGTGCCGCGGTGGGCCTTGGTGGGCGCGCTTTTGGGCGCGGGCACATTGGCGGGGGCGATTCTTTCGCACCTGACGGTTCTCGGCATCTCCCTTGGGGAGGAGGACGGGGGGAGCATGTTCATGATGGCGGTCGGGGGACTGCTGATGGCGTTGGTCATTGCCTGGTTTCGGCGGGACCCCCTGCGATTGCTGTTTTCCGGGGAGGAGGTGCCGGGAACATGAAACGAAGGAGCCTAAAGCAACTGATTCTGCTGGGGCTGGCGGGCCTGATCCCGGTGGTTCTTGTGGCAGCGGAAAAAGTCCTTCTGCACACAAACGAGAGTGGAATTGCCCTCGACGGGTATGATCCGGTGGCCTTTTTCGAGGAAGGAAAGCCGGTTATGGGGAAAATTCAGCATCGCGTAGTCTTCAAGGGCGCCCTTTACCTGTTTTCCTCGGAGGCCAACCTCTCTGTTTTCCGGGACCGGCCGGAGAAGTACGAGCCGAAATTCGGGGGATATTGCCCGGTGGCCCTTTCAAGCGACCATCTTGCGCCGGGAGATCCGCAGGAATTCAGGATCGTGGACGGGGATTTGTATCTGCTCCACGATGCGGAAGCGGCGGAGAAATTCCGGGAGGACCGCAGGGATCAGGCGGAACGGTTTTGGAAGCGACAGCTGGAGACGAACGGGATTCTCTATGAACCAGCGTCTCCGTGAACGGACAACCTGACAGGCCGTTCCCCCCCGACAGCCCTCGCTCTGCGCGAGGGCTGTTTTTTTTAGTGCGCCGGCAGGGCCACAAGTTTTTCCTTGGCGATGGCCGCCCCGTGAGAATCTGGTCCGCCACTGTGGGAGTGCCTTCGGCGGTTCATGGACCTGCAGCGGGATTGGTATTCTGAAATGATCGACTACATGGGTAACACGGTCGGCTGCCGGCAGCTTTTAACCGCCTCGAACTGGAAAACCAGTGACGACAGCTTCCTTCTCGAGGCCGAGTATTTCACCTACACTGCGGCGGACATTATCAACACCCACAACTACTTTTCCCCGCAGATCAGCAATGCCGCCATTTTCAATTCCAATGACCCGCAGGTCGGCCATCGCGTTTCCATGCGGGTGAGCTGGGACCGTTATTGAGGAGCGGCGCCTGCTCGCGGCGGCTATCCAACGCCCGCGGGGACCGGCTTGTCCGCTTTGATCAGCTTGCGGACCGCAGGTAAAGCGCGGTCCACAGGCCAGGTCGAACGCTGGTTCTGGCTTTCGGTAGTGGCTCCGGAATACAGGAGAAAAAGCGCGGAACCCAGTTTGTCGGCGCGGGCGGGCGTTGTGAAATCACGGGCAAGGTCGACGAGGAACTGCCGTTGGTAATCTTTGTGCTTGAGGATAATGTCGCGAATGCGCGGATCATTGTTTTCTCCGAGGAAACCGGCGGTGTTGGTAAAGGGACAACCGCGAAAACCCCCGCCCTCGAGGAAAGGCTTCAAGTCCTCGAAGAAGCGCAGAATCTTTTTTTCTCCTCCACCGGGACTGTTCAGGAGAGCCTCACATTCCGCTTCCGTTTTCTCGTGCCAGCGGTTCAGCCAGGCAAGGCAGAGGCTGTCCTTGCTCGGGAAATAATGGTAGAAACTGGCCTTCGCGGCTCCGGAGCGGGCAATGATTTCATTGATCCCGACATTTCCGTAGCCCCGTTGCGTGAATAGTTCATCTGCTGTGGTGAGGATTCGTTCCTTTACGGGAATTTTCATCCCCATAACCTGTAGACAGATTTGTCTGTAGTCAAGGCTTCCTTATCCACTGACCCAGAAACGCCAGAGCTCGCGGGTGGCGAGGGCGCTGGTGAGGGACCAGGCGAGGCTGAGAAAAGTCCCGATAATGATGTATTCGGTCGCCTTCCGGTCCTCGCTGTCGCGGATCTCCCCGAAGCGGAGGATCGACTTGGCGGTGAGGAGAAAGCCGATCGCGGCAAATTCTCCCAGCAGGGTGAAGACAAAGACGAGAAAGCGTTCCAGGAGGCCGATGGTCCGCCCCCCTTGCGGAAGGCCCTTCCCCTGACCGCCGAGTTCCGCCGTGAAAGAGGCGGTCGCTTTTTCAACGAGGAGGGCTCCGAAGAAAAGGGAGAGAACGAGGCCGTTCAGGAGGGTTGCTGCGGCGAGGTAGGCGGGCAGGCCCTCCGGGCCGACAAGCCGAGGCCAGAAGCCCTCTGCAAAGGCGGAAGGGAACAGGTAAGCGAGCGCGAGGAGGGAAAGGAGGTGCAACCCCTGATCGAGAAGGAAACCCCGGAGTCCGTTCCCGAGTCCACGGGATTTTACAAGGTCGATGAGAAGGTGCAGGAGGCCCACCGCGGGGAGAAGAAGCGGATGAACAGTCCCGCAAAACAGGGCTGTGGCCACGGTGACAATCGCTGCATGCAGGGCCAGAAAAGGCAGTTCCCGTTTTCGCCGGACAAGGCGGTCGGGTTGCAGAAGAAAATCTCCGGCAAGGTGTCCGGCCAGCAAGAGGGTCAGCATCTCGATCACGACAAAAGAGCAAATTCAAAGGGTTGCAATTTACAATGCAGCCTTTAAAGGTTGCTGCTAGAGGGTGATGGTTGCAGAAGGTCCGTCCAGTCAGTCGTTTCAAACGTCTCCAGGGCGTCCCGCAGGACCGGCCAGTGGAGGCTTTGGAGGGACTTTGTCACGGTTTGGCGGGAAACTGTCCGATCGAGCCGCAACCGGATCTGCTCATGGGTCAAGCTGGCCGGATGCAGGGCATGGCAGAGAACGTCCGCCTGTCGTTGCGTGTGCTCGCCGGCAAGGACATCACAGAAGGCGGTGCTCAGGCGAACCCACGGGGAGAGGCATCCCACACGGTCGGGCAGCTGCAGCGCGAGCCATTGCCGGTTTTTCATTTCCCGCAGGCCGCGTCCAGAAAGGGTGAAGGCCTCTCCGGTGGAGGAGCCGAGTCCGTTCGCGGAGAGCTCATCGACCCAGCCCAGCCCGATTGAGATGCGGGTCTGCACCGGACTCGCCGCCTGCAAAACCGCCCTGAGGAAAAGACTGGCCCGCAGGGCAGGCGCCGGCTGCCGAAGGAGCAGCTGCCAGGCATCACCCTGAAAAAACTCGGGACCGCGGTGGACAAGGTCCTGGCCCCACCCTCTCATTTTCTCCACTCCCTCCTCAAGAAGTGCCCGGACGGAGCGAAGCTGGCGAGCGGAAAGGCGGCTGGAAGCAACGAGATCGCCGGTAAGAGCGGCGTAGGGTGGCGAGGAAATCGGCATGGGAAGGAGGCGGGCTCTTTGCGGTAACCCCACCCTGACAGCCTTTCCGACGGAGTCCAGCTTTCGAGGAACCGGAATTCCTCCCGCCCGCGGGGTTAGAAGAAGCGAATGGTCTTCGACTGCATCCGGGCATGCTCCTCGTCGGTGCAGGGCGCATTGGTCGGCACCTCGGTGGCCTCATTGCTGGCCTCGACAAGGTTGTTGGAAAGCAGGTAATTTTCCACTTCCTCCCCGCTGACGTCGGCCAGCATCACTCCGTCCACCTCAACGCAGGGAGAGAGGGGCTGTCCGGATTTACGAACCATCTCCTCGTAATTGGCGGGGTCGTTGATGATGTCTTTGTCGGTGTAGCTGAGGCTGTACTTTTTCAGAATGGCGCGAACGCCGCTGCTCCAGCCACAAGTCGGTTTGAGGTATGCAACGATTTCCATGAGTGGGGAAGGTTATCAGCTTTTCCCGCTTGTCAACGGGCGGCGACGCAGGAAAACGAGCATTCCGACCCCGAAAACCAGGAGAAGGAGCGAATAGAATGTTCCCCGGCTGAGACCGAGCAGCAAAGTCGCGTCGGGTTCCCGGTATAATTCCCCCGCACAGCGAAGGAGGCTGTAGGCGATGAGGAACTCCGCAACCAGCTGGCCGGGCCGGATGAAGGCGGCTCTCGTGCCCTCGGCCGCATGCCTTCCGCGCGTCCACCAGAAACGCACCTGCATGTAGATAAAGAGCACCAACCCCTCCAGCACAGCTTCGTACAGTTGCGAGGGATGACGGGGCGGAATCAGCTCCACGGGGGTTCCCGCTGGCGCGCTTTTCGGGAAAACGACCGCCCACGAGACCTCGCTCACCTTGCCCCAGAGCTGGCCGTTGATGAAATTCGCGATCCTTCCGAGAAAGAGCCCGGGCGGAGCCACCGTGACGACAAGATCGCCAATGGCGAACGGCGAAAGGCGATTCCGCCGGGCATAAAGAAGGACCGCGAGGAACACACCGGCAAATCCGCCGTGGCTGGCCATACCCCCTTCCCAGACCGCGAAAAGGACAAGGGGGTTGCTGAAGAAGTCCCCCGGCTCGTAAAGGAGGAAGTAGCCGAATCGCCCACCCACAATGACGCCTGCCATGACGTACAGG
>JAAAOD010000110.1 GCA_009908535.1 Verrucomicrobiota bacterium | reverse complement strand
CGGGAACCTACCTTGCCGGGCAGCGGGCCCCTTTTCGCGGCGTCGTTTTCCTGTTCCATGAACGGGGCCGCCAACGGGGGAGTTTCGGGGATCGCCTGCTCGCCTGCCTTGCCGCGGCCTGCGATGCGGAGGGCCTTCCATGGCGGGTGGGGTTCGATGCGCGCGCAAGCACGGGGGCGGAGGAACTGCCGGTCCTCTGGGAAGCGGAGACGGCGGCCCGGCGCCTCGCCCGGCTCGACCGACCCTTCGTCGTCCTGAATGACCTGCCCCCGACCGGTGCCGAGGCCTGCTGCGACACCCTTGAGATCGACGACCTTGCCGGCGGCCGTCTGGCCGCCGGGCACCTGCGGGAGCGCGGCTGCCGGCGACCGGTGGTGATCGCGGGGCCGCGCAAAGATTCCCGCAGCCGCCACCGGGTCGAAGGTTTCCTGCGCCGGTTTCCGGATGCGGAAGTGCGGCACAACCGGACGTGGTTTTTCGATGAAGCCGTCCGCATGACCTTCCGCATCCGGCTGGATCCCTTCGACGGGGCCTTTTGCGCGAACGACCGCCTTGCCGAGGCCCTGATCCGGTCCCACCTGCTGCCGGAAGGGTTTCCCGTCGTCGGCTTTGACGGCGCGCCCATCTCCGCGCGCATGAACCTGACGACCGTCTCCTTCCCGTGGGAGGCCTTTTCCCTCGAGTTCGTGGATCTTGTCCGGGCGCGCCTGCGCGGCGGGGAGGACCCTGCCCGCCGCCGGGTTCTTGCGCCCCATCTTGTCGAACGGGGCAGGCCGCGTTAGAGGCCGAGGGCTTCCAGTGCGCGGCGACAACGCACCATGAGATCCCGCGGCGACAGCTCCGCGGCGTAGCGCTTCGAGAAAATTTCGATCTACGCCGCCCCGCCGTAGCCGGTTTCCCGGACAAGCGGCAGCGCTTCCTTCATGCCAAGGTTCGGAACGGAAATGAGGTTGAAGGCGTGGATCATTGGAACCGGACGGGTGTCGGAGAATGGTGGTCCGGTCAACCTCCATTGCCGGGCCGGCTGCCAATGGACGGGATCGCCCGCTTCGTTTTCATACCACATCTGCGAAAGGGGACCGCTTCTCCCTTTATGGGATCCTCCGGTCCCGGCTAAGATGCCGTGGTCAGGAGGGCTCTCCTTTCTGCGCCCAACCCGCAAACGTCCCGACAGACCATGCAAGATTGCCCCTTACGCACCTCCGTCATCGGCAGCTACCCCGTTCCGGGCTGGCTTGAATTCGCTTCCGGGCACCTCGACCGGTTCGGAAGCGCCGACATTGCCGAAATGCAGGAGGACGCGGTCATAGCCGCGATCCACGACCAGGTTGACGCCGGCCTCGACGTCATCACCGACGGCGAGCAGACCCGCTTCGACTTTAACCTTTCCTTTTACGGGTATCTCGAGGGCATCGAGCTGGAGAGTGCCTCGCCCCGCCGCTTCGGGCCGCCGGCCCACGATCAGCGGGGCAAGCACGCCATTACCGGTGAACTGCGCGCCCCGCGCGGGCTCGGGGCGGTGGCCGAGTTCGAGCGCCTGCGCCGCCTCGCCCCTCGGGGGGTCGAGCTGAAAGCGAGCCTTCCCGGCCCCTTCACGCTGAGCGGACGCCTTCTTCCCAACGAACAGTATCCGGACCGCATGGCCGTCACGGAGGCGCTCCTCCCGATCGTGCGCAAGGAGATCGAGGCCCTTGTCACCGCGGGTTGCCGGGAAATCAGTGTCGATGAGCCGTCCATGAGCTGCTACGCCTACAAGGCGGATCCGCGCCCGTTCGTCGACCTCTTCAACCGCACCGTCGAGCCCGCCGTGGGCAAGGCCCGCATGTGCACGCACCTCTGCTTCGGAAACTACAAGGCCCGCGGGGTGGGCAAGCGCACCCCCGGGGCGATGTTCCCCGCGTTCCTCGACCTCCATGCCGATGAAATGCACATCGAGATGTGCACCACCCACTGGGCCTACCTCGAGTTGATCGAGCAGGTGGTGAAAAAGATGGATGCCGCCGTGGGCGTGATCGATGTGAAGAGTTACTACATCGAGACGCCGGAGGATGTCGCCGGCATCATCCGCGAATCCATGCGCTACGCTCCCGCCGACAAGCTCGTCTTCGCTCCCGACTGCGGTCTCAGTCAGACCGCGCGCTGGGCCGCGAAAAAGAAACTGGCCAGCATGGTCGAGGGAGCCCGCACAGTACGGGCCGAACTTTAGGTCCCATGAAACAAGCCATCCGGAAAGACGAAGCCCTCCTCGCCGACATTGCCGAAGCGCGTTCCGGACCGCCGGAACCGCTGCATGCCTGGTGGTTGGGGCAGAGCGGTTTTCTCGTCCTGAGCGGCGGACGCTCCCTCCTCTTCGATCCCTATCTGTCCGATTCCCTTTCCCGCAAGTACGCCGGTACCGACAAGCCGCATGAGCGCATCACGGAAAGGGTCCTCGCGCCGGAACGGCTCACCGGCATCGACGTCGTCACCTCCAGCCACAACCATACCGATCACCTCGACCGCGAAACCCTCGAGCCTTTGCTGCAAGCCAATCCGGAAGCGGCCCTGGTCATTCCGGAGGCCAACCGCGGCTTCGTGGGCGAGCGTCTCGGGATGGATCCCGCCCGCCCGCTGGGCATGGAGGACGGTCAGCGCCGCGAAGTCGCCGGGATCGTCCTGCACGGGCTGCCCGCCGCCCATGACGAGCTTTCCACCGATGAAGCGGGCTGTCCCCACTTCATGGGTTTTGTCGCGGAGATCAACGGCTGGACCGTCTACCACAGCGGCGACACCCGCCTTTACGAGGGACTGCTGGAGCGGCTGCGGGGTTTCACCATCGACCTCGCCTTCCTTCCCATCAACGGCTACAAGCCGGAGCGCAGGGTGGCGGGCAACCTCGACGCTGCCGAGGCCGCCGGGCTCGCTGCCGCCACCGGCCTGGGCCGCGTCGTTCCCCATCACTTTGATCTCTTCGCCTTCAATACCGCCGACCCGGCCGATTTCGAGCACGCTTGCCGACGCAGGGGCGTCCCTCACACCGTTCTCGGCAACGGGGAGCGCCTGACCCTCGTGTGAAGGTGCGAACCGGTCCTCAGCCGCCCGCAAGGGCCACGTCGCGCAGGGCGAGGAAGTTTTCCCGTGGGACGTAGCGGGCGATGGAGTTGCCGCTGCCGAGGGCGTAGCCGCCTTTGCCGGCGGAAAGGGCGAGGAGGTTGCGGGCGCGCTCCCGCACTTCCGCCGGGTTTTTGCGGCACAGGAAATCCATGTCCATGCCCCCCAGGATGGCGATGCGCTCCCCGAAGCGCTCGTATGCTTCCTCGACGGGAAGAAAAATGTCCTCGTAGGAGTGCTTCCCGTCATAGCCGAGATCCTCGATGATGTCCTCCCAGATGGTTTCGAGGTTCCCGCAGGAATGCAGGATGGCGGGCCGCCCCGCCGCATGGATCAGGTCGACCAGTTTCTTGTGCCAGGGGAAAATGAACTCCCGCATCTGGGTGGTGGACAGCATCGTCGAGGTCTTGAAGCCCCAGTCGTCGTTGACCATGCAGGCGCCGACGCTGTCGTACTCGAGGAGCCGTTCGTAGTACGTCAGGAGCCGCGTCCCGATCGCCTCCGCGATCCGGGCGACGAACGCCGGTTCATCGGCCAGCAGGTAGCACAGATCCTCATACCCCACGAGGTCGATCAGGTTCTCGAGGATCCCGCTCGGCAGAACGCCGATGAACTTCCCGTTGCCCGGGAGCCATTTCTCCCATTCCCTGATCTGGCTGTAATCGGATTTCTCCGGGTTCGGCCACGGATACTTTTCGAAGGACGCCTCGTCGCGGATGACCCCCACATTCTGGGAGCGGGTTTCGCCATCCTCCTGCTGCGCCCTCGGAAATTCGATGAATTTCGTGATCCACGGCGGCAGGCTCGCGCAATCGTACCCGTTTTCGAAAAAACAGCGCACGTTCTGTTCCAGCCACGCCTCCATCGTATCCGCCGTGGTGGGCTCCCCCAGCATTACCTCCGGGGTGCTGATGAACTCAAAGAGCGTCGGGCGTTCCGGTTCCTCCCGCCGCAGCACCGCCCGCAGGTTTTCAAAATCAGGGGTCCGTATCGTCTTCATCCCCCCAATCTAAAGGCCCCGGCATGAACCCGCTACCACCGCCTTTGCAGGATTCGGCACTTTGTTGACCGCCATCCCCGGCCCGCGCTTTTTCACGATTTCAGGGTTGAATCGGCCGAACGGATCGCTTTATATTCCAGTAATCCGTTTTTAATTTTAATCAGTAGAATTTATGCGAGAAAACAGTGAGGCGAAAGCGGGCGAAGCGCGGGATTCGGGGAAGGAGCCATTGGCGGACCTTGCCCCGCGGAGGGGCCGGGAAGTGGTGATCCGGGACGGAGAGGTGCGGCTGCGGGCGAGCCGTTCACGGGGCAGCGGGGCTTTTGCTTTTCCGCCGGCGACGATCTGTCCGGAGACGGGACAGGCGGACATGGAGCCGTTCGAGACGGAGGGGCGGGGAACGCTCTATTCGCATTCCACGGTGCATGTTTCGGCGGCGCGGGAGGTGCCGTACACGATCGGCTACGTTGATTTTCCCTGCGGCCTGCGGGTGCTCGCCCTCGTGAAGGGGGAACTTCCGGAAGGGGCGGACTGCGACCTGCCGGTGGTCCTGCGGGCGGACGAAGAGGACTGGTGGGTGGAAGCGCCGAGTGGGGGGGTCTCGTCATGAAGGGCATCCGGATCCTCGGCGCGGGCATGATCCCCATGGGCAAGCACCGCGAATCAAGTTACCCGGGACTGGCGGTGCCGGCCTGCCTGACAGCCTTGCACGAGGCGGGCATTCCCTCCTCGGCGGTGGAAATGGTCTTCTGCGGCCATTCCTTCGGCGGGATGCTGGTGGGCCAGCGCATCGGGAAGGTTTTCGGCATCGGGACAATTCCGGTGGTGAACGTGGACAATGCCTGCTCCGGCGGGGCCTCGGCCCTGCACCTCGCCTGCAAAGCGGTGGAAGAAGGTCGAGCGGAAGTGGTCCTCGTCATGGGGGTGGACAAGCTGACGCAATTCGGGGGAGGCACCCTGCCGCTGGTGGAGGAGGATCCGGAGGTCCGCCGCGGCATGGTGATGCCGGCCCTGTACGCGATGCGGGCGCGGCGCTTTCTCTACGAACGGGGGGAAACGGCCTCCCTGCTGGCGGAAGTGAGCGTGAAGGCGCGCCGTCACGGGGCGGCGAATCCCTTTGCCCAATTCCGGGAGGAAGTGACGGTGGAACAGGTTCTGGACTCCCGGCCGATCGCCGATCCGCTGACCCTGTTCCAGTGCTGTCCGACGGGGGACGGGGCGGCGGCGGTCGTGGTCACTTCAGAGGCCTTCGCCCGGCGGGCGGGGGCCCGGGGCGTGTCCGTGCGGGCCTCGGAGCTGCATTCCGGGAAAGCGACGGGCGGGTACCGCGACATGCTGCGGCCGGAGATCACGCGGCATTGCGTGGCCGACGCCTACGCCGCATCCGGTATCGAGCCGGGCGACCTTGATGTAGTGGAATTGCACGACGCCTTCACCATCGCCGAACTTGTCTACTACGAGGCCCTCGGCCTTTGCGCGGAAGGAGAGGCGGCAGCCTTCCTGCGGGAGGGGCGCTCGACCTACGGCGGCGACGTGGTGGTCAATCCGAGTGGCGGGCTGCTGGCCAAAGGCCATCCCGTGGGCGCGTCCGGGGTGGCGCAGGCGGTGGAAGCCTACTGGCATTTGACGGGGCAGGCGGGGCGGCGCCAGGTGGAGGACGCCCGTCTGGCCATGATTCATGTCACCGGCGGTGGCATTGCCGGCATGGACCACGGGGCCTGCACGGTGCATGTCCTAGAAGCCTCATGACAGCCGGAGGGACAGTGAAAGGGGACCTTGCTTCGGAGGACGAACGCAAAGGAACGGTGCAGCGCGTTCTGGACGTGATCGGCGTTCTTGCCGAGGCCACGGAACCCATCTCCGTCGGGGAAGCGGCGCAGAAGCTGAACCTTGCCCCCTCGACGGCGCACCGTTTTCTCAACCTTCTCTGCCGGGAAGGCTTTGCCGTCCACCTTGCCGCTTCGCGCCGTTACACCGGCGGACCG
>JAAAOD010000045.1 GCA_009908535.1 Verrucomicrobiota bacterium | reverse complement strand
AAGAGCCTCACCGGCCACAGCCTCGGGGCCACCGGCGCGCAGGAGGTCGTTTTTTCCCTCCTCATGATGCAAAAGGGCTTTATTTCCGGTACCGCGCACATCGAGGATCTCGATCCGGAGGCCGAAGGATTTCCCATTGTCCGCGAAACCCGCGATGCCGAAATCGCCACTTTCCTCAGCAACAGCTTCGGCTTCGGCGGCACCAACGCCTCCATCCTTATCGGGAAGGTGTAGGGCCTCGCCTTCGCTGCCTGCCGAATGAGCGAAGTCCCTTCTTCCCGTTCCCGACCTTCCGGTTACCGTTTCCCGGACGGCCTTGTCGAGTGCCGGTTCCGTTACCGGGTTCGTTACGCGGAGACAGACCAGATGGGAACCTTCTACAACGCCCGTGCGCTCGAGTGGTTCGAGGTGGGGCGCAGCGAGCTTTCCCGGGCCATGGGGCTGCCCTACACCGAATGGGAAAAGCGCGGCGCCTTCCTTCCGCTCGTGGAGAGTTACGTCCGCTACCTTGGCCCCGCCAGCTACGATGAGGAACTGGAGATGCGCGTCGGGGTGGAAGCGACCGGCCGGGCGAAGCTGCGCTTCCATAACGAAGTCCACAAGGTCACCAATGGTGCGCCCGTCTGCCGCGGCTACACCCTGCACATGGTCGTCGACGAAAGCCTGCGGCCCTGCCGCCTTCCCGACTGGGCACGCGCAATGGTCGAACCCGTTCGCTAGGCGGAACGGTGTTCCCAGCCCCTGGTCAGGAGCAGGAAGAGAACCCCGAGACCAAGATAGGTAGTGGCAAGACCGACGATCTCGTGCATCAGCATGTAGTGGTCCGGGACGAGCGGGGCGAGGAGGACGATGATGACGATCCGGATCGTATTGAAAAGAAATCCGAACAGGGCCGCCAGCACGAGGCCGCCAAGGCGCTTTGTCCAGCGCATCGGTTGGTAAAGGACGAGGATCACCGCCATGAGGAGGCAGGAGCTGAGAATGCCGAAACCGTTGCATTCCGCAGCGACGTCGAAGGGAACGCCCTCGTTGAGCAGGATGAGTTTCGGTTCCTCGGGCGACCCCACCAGCCCGAGCGCGGTTTCCTGCCCGAACAGACCCAGCCCGAAGGCCGAACAGCGGCCCGCCACCGTGCGCAGGGGCCAGTCCAGCACCGGCATCAACAGGGCGAAGGCCGTGAAAAGAGCGAAGGCCGCCACGCTGGAATAGATGAAGCGGCGTTTGCCGTTGCCGAGGAGGAACAGGAGGAAGGAGGCCAGAAAGAAGCAAAGGGCGGCGAGAACGGTCAGGTTGATCTTGGTCAGGGCCGCGACGGCGAGAAGACCGTACGATCCCAGCAGCAGATAGAGACAGGTGTCGGTGAAGCGGAGCACCGGCCGCAGGTCCAATTGGCGCTGGATCGCGAGCAGGGCGCCGGTGAAGAGGAAGACGAGGAAGGCGTGGAGCAGTTGCTCCTGCGCGGCGGCCCGGCTGGCCAGCCAGTGCAGAACCGGAAGGAACACCAACGCCGTGGCGAGGTAGACCAGCCCGGGCAGCCAGCGGTCGGCAAAACCGCCGGACACGGATTCCGAGGAAGGACTCATGAACGGTTTCGACGCGGCGCCGGGGCCACGGGTTCAGGAACGGCGAAGAAAACATCGCGCACCGCCTCGTGGTGGTGCAGGCGCTGGAATTGTTCCCGGTTGAGCCGCCATTCGAGGGACGAAGCCAGATCCGCCACCGCGATGTGGTCCTCCTCCACACGGACGCCGAGGCGGACCTTGGTCTCCCCCATGTGGTCTTCCAGTTCGGAGCGGAGCAGCTTTACAAAGGAGCTGGCGCTCTCGTCCGGATCGATGACAAAAGTGACCTCGTTGATGAGCGCCGACAAGGCCGGTTCAAGAGGGCGGACGCTGTTCGCCATCAGGCTTGGGTCATCATCCTGGCGGCGCAGGATCTGCCCCTCGATGAGGACGAGGTTGCCTTCCTCCAACAGCGGCTGGAACTCCGCGTAGCACGAGGCAAAGGCGTTGATGGTGTAGCTGTCGCGGGCGGTGGCCAGTTGCAGAACCGCCCACGGCCGGTTGTCGCGGCGGGAGATCCTGCGCGTGGTTCCCGTAATGACGCCGCAGATACGGAAAGGCTCGCGGTTCTCCATCTTCTGCCACTCCTCCCCGCTGAAGGTGTCGACGGCTTCGGCGAGCCGCCGGAAGGGATGCATGGGATGCCCGCTCAGGTAAAAGCCGAGAAGTTCCTTTTCGTGCTGGAGCTTCTCCGCCTGCGGCATGGCCGGGACCTGCCGCCGCGGCCGGGATGCCGGCGCGGCGTCGCCGCTTTCGTCCCCGCCGAGCATGTCGAAGAGACTTCCCTGGCCGCGTTCGGCATCCTCGCGCAGGGATTGCACCTCCTTCAGAACGCCGTCCAGATCGGCAAGGAGGGCCGCCCGCTCCTCGTCGAGGGAGTCGAAAGCGCCGGCCTTGATAAGGCTTTCCATGCAGCGGCGGTTGACGGAGCGGTGGTCGACCCGCTTGGCGAAATCGGTGAAGTCCTTGAAGGGGCCGTCCTGTTCGCGCGCCTCCAGAATGGCGCGGGCGGGCCCGTCGCCGACGCCCTTGACCGCGCCGAGGCCGAAGCGGATGGAGCCTTCGCCCTTGTCCCGCACGGGGGAGAAGGATTCGCGGGATTCGTTCACATCCGGCCCGAGGACGGGAATGTCCATCTGCACTGTTTCCCCGATGAAGTGGGCGAGTTTGTCGGCGTTCCCGAGTTCGCAGCCCAGCACCGCCGCCATGAACTCGACCGGGTAGTTGGCTTTCAGATACGCGGTGCGGTAGGAAAGCATCGCGTAGGCGGCGGAGTGCGACTTGTTGAAACCGTACTCGGCGAACTTTTCAAGGAGGGCGAAAATTTTCTCCGCCGTCGGCCTTCCGATGTCGTTGGTGGCCTTCGCTCCCTTGATGAAGGTCTCCTTCTGTTTCGCCATGATCGCCTTGATCTTCTTGCCCATGGCGCGGCGGAGCAGGTCGGCGTCGCCGAGGGTGTAGCCGGCGATGATGCGCGCCGCCTCCATGACCTGCTCCTGGTAGACGAGGACCCCGTAGGTTTCCTCGACGAGGTCCTTCAGCAGCGGATGCGGCACCTGCACTTTCGAGGGATCCTTTTTCCCCTCGATGAACTGCGGGATGAACTGCATCGGTCCCGGCCGATAAAGGGCGATGAGGGCGATGATCTCTTCGAAACGGGAAAGTCCGATCTGCCGGCAGAGCGACTGCATTCCCTCCGATTCGAGCTGGAAGACGCCGGTGGTGTGCCCGGAATTGAGCAGGGCGTAGGTTGCCTCGTCGTCGAGAGGGACCTGCTCGATGTCGAACTCCGGGTTCTTCGTGTTGCGACGGATGTGCTCCTGCGCGTCGGCGATGATGGTGAGCGTTTTCAGCCCGAGAAAGTCGGCCTTGAGCATACCGAGGTCCTCGACCGGTCCCTTGGCGTACTGCGTGGTCAGGTCGCCTTCCTGCAGGGTGACGGGGACGAGGTTGGTCAGCGGCTGGTCGCCGATAATGATCCCGCAGGCGTGCTTGCCGGTGTTACGCACCATTCCCTCGATGACTTTGCCCTGCGTGATGATCTCCCGTACCTCCGCCTTTTGTTCCATGGCCTGGCGCAGCTCGGAGGACTTCGCGACGGCGTCATCGAGCGAAATGTTGAGGTCGTCCGGCACCATCTTCGCGATCCGGTTTGCCTCCGCGTATTCGATTTTCATGACACGGGCGAGGTCGCGCACGACCATTTTCGCCCCGAAGGTGCCGTAGGTGATGATGTTGGCGACGCGGTCATCGCCGTATTTTTCCCGCACGTACTCCACCACCTCGTCCCGACGGCGCATGCAGAAATCGACGTCGAAGTCCGGCGGGGAGACACGCTCGAGGGAAAGCATGCGCTCGAAGAGCAGCCCGAAGCGCAACGGCTCAATGTCGGTGATGCGAAGGATGTAGGCGATGAGGCTGCCCGCCCCGGACCCGCGGCCGGGGCCGACGGGAATTTCCCGTTCCCGCGCCCACGCAATGAAATCCCATGTGATGAGGAAGTAGTCGACGAAGCCCGCCCCCGCGATGATCGCCAGCTCGTAGTCGAGCTTGTCGCAGATTTCACGGGGGTACTCCGGGCTGTCCGGGTCGAAGCGGCCCTGGCCCGGCGCCTCCGGATGCAGCGGCTCCGGGTGTTCGGAGCGGATGGCGTCGTAATCGATGCCGTAGCGTTCCTTCAGGCCGCGCTTGCACAGATCGAAGAGGTAGAGCCCGTTTTTCCGCAGTTCCGCGCGGTCTTCGGCCCCGAGGGTGAAGGACGCCCCGCCCTCCCGTTGCAGAACCTTGTTCTTCTCCGTCTCGTAGGTGTCGAGGATGCGGTTGAAGGCCCGTTCATCCGCCGTAAAGCCGACTTCCGCCGGTTGCTCGTACACCGGGTAATGGTCAACTCCGAATTCGATTTCCAGTTCCACCTGTTCCGCCACGCGGACGGTGTTGTCCACCGCTTCCGGCAGCTCCCGGAAAGCTTCCTTCATCTCGGCGTGGCTCTTCAGGTAGAATTCCCGGTTGGGATAGCGCATCCGGTCCTCGTCATCGAGGAACTTGCCGGTCTGGATGCAGAGCAGGGCGTCGTGCGGTTTCCAGTCCTCCTTGTAGACGTAGTGGACGTCGTTGGCGGCGACGACGGGCAGGTCGAACTCCCGGGCGAGACGCACCAGCTGAGGCAGGATGCGCTGCTGTACCGGCATGCCGTGATTCTGCAGCTCAATAAAGTAGTTTTCCTTGCCGAAGATGTCGAGAAACTGGCCCGTGGCCTCCCGCGCGCCGGCGTAGTCGTTGTAGATCAGGTGCTGGGAGGCGACGCCGTTGATACAGCCGCTGAGGGCCAGGATCCCTTCCGCGTGCGCCGCCAGCTTTTCCATGTCCGTACGCGGGCGGTAGTACATGCCATGGATGTGGGCGTCGGAAATCAGCTTCACGAGGTTCTGGTAGCCGGTGAAGTTCTTCGCGATGAGCGTCTTGTGGTGGATCTGGTTGCGCGGATAGTGCTCCGGCCCCAGTTCGTCCTCCGGCACGTCGGTGATGTCGTCGGAACGCTGACGGTCACGCTTGGGACGGTCGGCCTGGCTGTGATCGTGGACAAGGTAGATCTCGCAGCCGATGAGCGGTTTGATCCCGGCCTTCTGGCAGGCACGGTAGAAATTGATGGCCCCGAAGAGGTTGCCGTGGTCCGTCATCGCGAGCGCCGGCATCTTCAGCTCCGCGCAGCGCTGCAGGTAGCGGTCGATGCGCGCGCAGCCGTCCAGCAGCGAGTAATCGGTGTGGCAGTGCAGGTGGACGAACGGAGGCGGGTCGCTGGCAGTCGACATGCCTTTGAATTTCGGCCTCGAAGCCGCCGCCGCCAAGCACATTCATCGCCGGCGGCCAGCCCCTTCGGGCAAGTGCCTGAATCCCGGCTATTTCTTAATGGGCGAGATCTTGGAACCTTCGAGCGAAAGGTTGTACATCAGCCCCTTGTTGCCGAAAATGAAGGCGACCACCGGTTGGTGGATCGACTTTGTCTCGATTTCGCCGCCAGCGCCGAGGTTGGCGACCGCGACACTGCCATCCACGCCGATTTCAAAACCTTTGCTTTTCCGGAAATTCCTGAGCGCATCTTTATCAAGGAAGAGCAAAACCTGCCGCTTCACCTGCACGCCCAGCTGCAGTCCAAACGAGGCCGACACAGTGTTGTAGTACTGTTGGATTTCGCCATCGATCAGGAGGGCGCCTTCCCCGAATTCACCGCCGACGCCCATACCGGCTTTCTTGACATTGGGAAAAACGAGCACGCCCTCCGCCTTTTCCATGAGCTTCCGGGCGGCGGGCGACAACGCCTCCAGTTCCTCCAGCGCCGCCTCGATGCGGGCGTCGAGAATCTCTTTTTTGGCCGCGTGGCCGGTAAGCGGCAGACAGAGGCATAAAGAAATCAACAGAAGGAGGGACTTTGTGGAAACTTTCATATGAGGAAGGTCATTCCCTTCCCCTGATTGTCAAAGCACCGATCCTGCTTGGCGGCGCCGGCCTTCCCGGCAAGGAT
>JAAAOD010000131.1 GCA_009908535.1 Verrucomicrobiota bacterium | reverse complement strand
TTGATTACGGTTTATGGGGAGGGGTTGTGCCCGGGAACGGGGAGCATTTGCAAGCATTGGCCGAGGCGGGGGTGATGGGTTTCAAGGCTTTTCTGGTGCCAAGCGGGACCGAGGAATTTGCCTGCTCGGATCCAGCGACATTGCGGGTGGCGATGGAGCGTATAGCACACACGGGATTACGCCTTGCCCTGCACGCCGAGGATCCGGAGGAATTGCGAAAGGCGGAGGCGGGACTTGCCCGGAAGAAGACGGCGGCGGATTGGGAGGCTTCCCGTCCCGTCGCATCGGAATTAAGCGCGGTGCGTAGCGCGCTGGAAATAGCGGGAGAGACCGGGTGTCCGGTCACGATTGTCCATGTCAGCGCGCCGGAGGTGGTGCGCTTGATTCGCGAAGCGCGCTTCGCGGGGGCGGATGTTCGCTGTGAAACCTGTCCGCATTACCTGCTGCTTTCCCTGGAGGACGCGGAGCGGATCGGCCCAAACGCGAAGTGCGCGCCTCCGCTGCGGCCCCGAGAAACCGTCGCGGCATTGTGGGAACCCCTGCTGAAGGAGGAGATTGATACCCTTGGTTCGGACCATTCCCCTTGTCCCCCGGAGCTGAAGGCGGGGATGGCATTTTACGATGCATGGGGCGGGATCGCCGGAATCCAGCATGGACTGATGGGCGTCATCGATCACATCGGCCTGGGAAAACCCGATGCCATGGAAAAGCTGTGCCGCTCCTTTGCCAAGCGGCCCTCGGAAGCGGTGGGATTGCAGCAAAAGGGAGAATTGCGGGTTGGAGCCGATGCTGATTTTTTTCTTGTGGAGTGGTGCGATCCGCCCGCCCCTGTCCGGGAAGATCACCTTCTATCCCGGCATTCCGGTTCCGCCTACCTTGGAAAGGCACTCGGCTCAAGGGTTACCGAGACGTGGCTGCGGGGGGAGGTGGTTTTCCGTGATGGTTCGCTATGCGGAGAGCCGCGCGGGCAATTCCTCCCGGGTGCGGCCGTCTCTTGAAAATACTTGGGGGGGGCGAACCCGACTGGGTTTTTTGATTTCTCCTCACGAAATCTCCATGTTCACAATCTGCATTTCGCGACCGTCGCGGACGTCGCTGGAGATGGTGCCGCAAACGGGGCAGCGGAAGACGGTCTTCTCGGGCTTGAACGTGGCCTTGCATTGCGCGCACCAGCAGCGGACCGGACCCTCCTCGATCTCGAGCGTGGAACCGGCCGCGAGGGTATCCTCGATGAGCACTTCGTGGGCGAAGCGCATGGCTTCGGGAACGACCCCGGAGATCCGCCCGATGCGGAGGCGGATGCAGTGGATCCGGGTGGCCCCGGCTTCCTCCGCCTTTTCGACGGCCATGCGCACGACTTCCTGCATGAGCCCGAATTCGTGCATGGCGGGGTGGGTAAAAGGGGGGCTCAGGAGGCGGCGCAGCTGTCGCCGTCCTCGTCGCCGCAACCGCCTCTGGCGGGGGCGGGATTGCCGGCCTTGGCGCGCTCCTTCTCAAATTCCTCGGGCGTCTGCGCATCCGCCTTGAAAACCTCGACGTGGTGCGCGGTCATGGGCGGGGCGGGGGTGTTCATCTGCGTAAGGCAGCCCTTCCGGCAGGAATCGACGCAGTTGCCGCAGAGGATGCACTTGAGGTGATCGATCTGCCAGCGCTTTTCCTTGCGGTCGCAGACGATGGCCTCGGTGGGGCACTTCTTCGCGCAGAGATTGCAGAAAACGCAGGTGTCGATCTCGAAGGCGATGTGCCCGCGCGTGCCCTTGAAGGGTTCGCGTCGCTCGAAGGGATACAGCCGCGTGGCGGGACGGCGGAAGGCGGACTTGGTGACGACGTTGCTGATACGGAGGAAGGACATGGGCGTTCAGGGGGGCTTACCGTTCGTTGCAGGAAATGCAGGGATCGATGGTGAGAATGATGACGGGAACGTCGGCGAGGTCGCAGCCCTTGAGCATGTGCACCAGCGGCGCGACATTGGCGAAAGTGGGAGTGCGCACGCGGAAGCGGGACAGCTTCTTTGCGCCGTTGCCCTCGACAAAATAGCAGACCTCCCCGCGGGGCTGTTCGAGGCGCGCCATGAAGGTGCCGTTCGGCTTCTCGCGGATGCGCTTCAGGTCGATGTCGCCGTCCGGGATCTTCTCCGCGATCTGTCGAAGGAGGGAAAAACTCTGGTAGACCTCGTCCATGCGCACGAGGCACCGGGAATAGCAATCGCAGCCGTCGTAGGTGACCGGCGACCACTCCAATTCGGAAAAGGCCGCGTAGCCGAGGGTGCGGGCGTCCTCCCTGATGCCGCTGCCGCGCAGGGTGGGGCCGACCGCGCCGAGGGCGCGCGCGTCCTCCGGCTTGAGGATGCCGAGGCCCTCCGTGCGCCGCCGCACCGTGCTGTCGTCGCGGAAGGTCTCGATGACGGTCCGGCATTCCGCCTCGATCTTGTCGAATTCCCTGGAGAGTTCGCGCAACCGGTCGTTGGGAATGTCGCGCCGCACCCCGCCGACTTTGCAGGAACCGAAAATGACCCGGCCGCCGGCGGTTTCCTCGATAATGTCGACGACCATCTCACGGATCCGCCAGGTGTGCTGGAAGAGGCTCTCGAAGCCGAAGGCGTCGGCGAAGAGCCCCAGCCACAGCAGGTGGCTGTGGATGCGCGAAAGCTCGCCCCAGTAGGTGCGCAGCCAGACCGCGCGCTCGGGAATCTCGATACCGGCGATCTTTTCCACCGCCTGGCAGTAGCCCTGTCCGTGAATGAAACTGCAGATGCCGCAGATCCGTTCGGCGACGAAGACCATTTCCTCGAACTCGTGTTTCTCGGCGAGTTTTTCGAGGCCGCGGTGGACAAAGCCGACCGAGGGAAGGGCCTCGACGACAAGTTCGTCCTCCATGACAAGGTCGAGGTGAATCGGCTCGGGAAGAACCGGGTGCTGGGGACCAAAGGGAATTACCGTGCGTTCAGCCATGAAATCGGAGGGTCAGCTTTTTTTGTCGGGATCGGGATTGTCGATGTCCGGCGCGGTCTCGCATTTCACGCCGCTGAGCGGGACGGACTTCACCGTCTTGCCCTCCTTCTCCGCTTTGGCGGCGGGGCCCTTGGCGGCGGGCTTTTTTTTCGCCACGGCCGGATCGGCCATGGCCGCCATCGGATGCGGGGTTCTCGTACGGAGAAAGTTGCCTTCGTAATCGACGGCCAGCCCCTCCACTTTGATCCCGAAAAGGTCCTGCAACTCGTTTTCGTAGGTGAAGGCGGCAAGGGTGGAGGCGCTGATGCTCGGAAGCCGGAGGTCCTCCCGCGGCACCTGCACGCGGAAATTCTTCAGCTCGTAGGCGCGGTCGAAGGAGACCATGACCTCGATCGTTTCCTCGCGCGGGGTGCCCATCATCTGGACGAGGCGGTAGCCTGCTCCGCAGAGTTTCGCCGCCTCTTCGGCCAGCTTCCCGCGGTCGAGTTCTTCAATAACGGTATCGGCTTGTTCGGTCATGAAAGGTTCCTTCTCAGGCGGTGACGGGTTCACGGGCGCGCTTCTCGAGGATGTCGAGGGCCTGCACGACGCCGTCGATGATGTTCTCCGGCCGCGCCGCGCATCCGGGCACGTAGATGTCCACCGGAAGGATGTGGTCGACCCCCGCGTGCACGTTGTAGGCGTTGTGGAAAATGCCGCCGCTGAGGGCGCAGGCACCGATGGCGACGACCGCCTTCGGGTCCGGCATCTGGTCGTAGAGATTGCGCAGCACGCCCGCGCTTTCCTCATTCACGGAGCCGGTGACAAGGAGGATGTCGGCATGCTTCGGGTTGCCGGTGTTGATGATGCCGAAGCGCTCGAGGTCGTACATCGGCGTCAGGCAGGCGAGGACCTCGATGTCGCAGCCGTTGCAGCTGGTGGCCGCGTAATGCAGGATCCAGGGGGATTTTTTGAAGAAGGCCATATCGTTGCGGGGGGTTGGGAAAGGCTTACAGGAAGATGCCGACGAGGAGCAAGTTCACAGCGCCGAGGGTGCCGGCGACGATCCACGAGGACTTCACCGTCTGCTGCCATTTCAGCCGGGCGTTGGTGTTGTCGACGTAGACTTCGAGGAAATACACCGCGAGGGCGAGCGGGATGGCCAGCCATAGCGGCATCCACGCGAAGAAGAGGAAAATGAAAGCGAGAATGAAGGTGTTTTCATACAGGTGCGTGATCTCGACGAGGGCGAGGTCCCGCCCGGACATGTCCGTGGTGATGCCCTTCACCAGCTCCTGGTGCCCGTGATGGGAACTGCTCAGGTCGAAGGGGCTTTTGCGCAGCTTGATCGTCAGGATGAAGAGGAAACCGAGAAAGATGCCCGGCAGGTAGAGCAGCAGAGGCACCTGCGCGGAAACGATGTCACTGACCCGGAAACTGCCCAGCAGCAGGTGAAAGCTCATCACCGCCACCAGCAGCATCGGTTCGTAGGCCATCATCTGCAGCAGTTCCCGCTCCGCCCCGATGTTGCTGTAGGGGGAGTTCGCGGCATGCGCGGCCATGACGAAGAAGATCGCCCCCACCGTCAGCGCGAAAATGCTCACGAGCAGGTCGCCGCCGGCAAAGAACAGCCCGCCCGCGATCAGGACGAAGATCAGGAAGCAGAGGATGTACAGCGACTGGAACCGGTTCACCACCGTGCCCCGCTTGTCCCACAATTTGAAGATGTCGTAGAAGGGCTGCAACAGCGGCGGGCCCTGGCGCGACTGCATGCGCGCGGTGAGGATCCGGTCGAAGCCGGCGAGCAGGCCGCCGACGAGCGGGCCGGCGATCAGAAAGGCGAGGAATCCGAGAACGATGTTCATGGTCAAAATCCGGTTCGGTCAGCGCACGAAAAGGAGCGCCAGCAGCAGCACGGTCGAGAGGCCCACCGCCCAGCGGTGCAGGGCCGCTTCCTTCAAAAAGGTGGTAAGATAGTAGTTCCGCGACTCCACTGTGCGCACTTTCCCCATGGCGGCATGGAACTGGCCCGAGCCCTCCACGTTCGCGCCCGCGAGGTAGCCCGGGGCGTAGCGGCTCTTGTCGGGAATCAGCAAATACAGCAGCGGCAGCGCGAAGAGCAGCACCATCATGAAGATCATGCTCAGCAGTGTATCCATTTCCAGGCTACCGGTAATGCCGTACTGGCGCACCACGTACGGGTCGACGGCGAAATTCGCCATCGGCAGGAAAAGCACGCAGGCGAAAAAGGTGAAGACCCCGAGTGCGCCCAGCGCCAGCCATTCGTCCTTCGGCAGGCGGCCGCCCTTCTCCGTTTTCTTCCGCGGGGCCGCCACCAGCTTGCCCATCCACTTCGACCAGAAAAAGAGGGTGGGGGCGCTCCCGAAGGCGAGGACGAGGGCCAGAAAGGCCCCGCCGCCCGGAATGCCCTGCGCGTCCAGCAGCGCCCGCAGGGCCGCGTACTTGCTGATGAGCATCCCGAAGGGCGCGAGGAACATCCCGAGGATCCCGATCAGCATCAGCACGGTCAGCCCCGGCCGGCGCACCACCAGTCCTTCCATGTCCTCGATGTCGCGACTGCCGATCTGGTGCTCGATCGAGCCGGTGCCGAGGAACAGCAGCGCCTTCGCCACGGCATGGAAAATGGTCAGGAGAATCGCCGCCCAGACGGTCTCGCTCGTGCCCACCCCCGCGCACATTACGATCAGGCCGAGGTTGGCAATCGTCGAATAGGCGAGGACCCGTTTCGCGTTGCTCTGCGTCACCGCCATCAGGGAGGTGATGACAAAGGTCAGCGCGCCCACCAGCGCGATCAGGAATCCGCCCGCCGTGCCCTCGAACACCGGGGCGAATTTGATGATCACGAATACCCCCGCCTTCACCATCGTGCTGCTGTGCAGCAGGGCCGAAACCGGCGTCGGGGCGACCATTGCGCCGAGGAGCCACGAGGAAAAGGGCATTTGCGCGCTCTTCGCGAGGCCCGCGAAGCTGATCAGCAGCGCCGGCACCAGGGCAAGCGCCGGTCCCAGCTCGATCAGCTCGTGCAGCCCCAGCGTGTGCCCTTCGCCTTCGGCCAGCGTCACGAACAGGATCGCCACCGCGAAGCCCAGCCCGCCGACAAGGTTCAGGCCCAGCGCGCGGAAGGCGTTGCGCGTCGCCTCCTCCGTCC
>JAAAOD010000084.1 GCA_009908535.1 Verrucomicrobiota bacterium | reverse complement strand
GGCGCTGTTACCGCCAAGGTTGCCGCCGCAGGCGCTGCCGTCGACGGTGCGCACGGTGTACCAGAAGGTCTTGTTGGCGTAGGACTGGTCGACGACGGTGCTGCCGTCGTCGAGGCGTTCCACGCTCAGGTAGGGGGCGTCGTCGGCATCATCGAGGAAGCTGCGGGCGGAGGGCGGAAGGGTAGCGACGAGGCCGCCCACCGTGTCCGTGGCCCCTTCGTTCGGGAAAGGCGTCTTTTCGTGCATTTCATCGACCGACCACCAGCGGTATACCCGGTAGCCGGTGATGGTTTCCGGGGTCTGCGTATCGCTGAGATCGGGTGCCTCCCATGTGACCCGGAAATGCTGCGTGTTAATATCAGTGGCGGGGTCGAACTCGTAGTGGTTTTCCACCCGGACGCGCTTGGCCTGGGGCGGCGGCTGCCGGTCGCAGACCGTCACTTCCGTTCCTTCGGAAACCTCCCCGATGCGGCCGAGGATGTCCCGGGCCGCGACAAAGTAGTAAAACCGGTCGCCGTTGTTGAAAGGTTGCCCACCGGGATCGAAGCGGTCGTTGTCGTCGATGTGGAAATACGTTTCCGGATCGGCGGTGGTATCGGCCGCCTCCGCCGCGGTAAGCAAACGTTCGGGAAGGACCGGGGCGCCGTTGACGAGGTCAATCCCATTGCTCTCCACGGCGGCGAGGTCGGCAAGGACATCGGGGTCCGGCTCGGTGCTGTCCCAGCCGAGGTCGTCCTCGGCCAACCCGGCCTCGACGCGGTAGACATTGAAGCCGAACTGCAGAAGGGAGCGTTCGCGGAGATCGTTGGGCGTGGCCCAGCGCAGAGGAACATTCAAGTGCGCGCGCGGATCGACGTTGCCGCTGTCGTCGGTGAAGGGCACCTCCACGGGACGACCGGGCGCGGGCAGGACATCCGGCGCGCCGACTTTCACCGTCACGCGCCCGACCACCTGCCGGCAATCGTCGTCCGGGGAACCGACGATTTCCGGACAAGCACGCAGCTCGAAAGTACGCACCCCGGTGGGATACTCGTTACTGAAACCGGTTCCAAGGATGAGGCTCAGCGCGGGATGCCGCCGGGAGAGGAAGATGAGGTTTTCGAACTGCTCCGGATCATCCAGCGCTCCCGCGACCACCGCCGCGATTTTGTCTTCGAGCGGAAGCCCGCCGGCGGGGATCAGCTTCTCGAAAAGGTTGTCGAGATTGTTTTCCAGTGTCGCGGTATCGTCGCCGAGGGCTTCGCCGCGCGCCAGCAGGACCTGGATGGCCGCCCCCTGGAGGCGGACCCGGGCCGTTCCGTCATATTGGTAAGGATTGGCCGAGCCGGCGTTCCCCACCTTGCTGTACACGGCGAGGGAACGGTCTTTCAACTGCGAAAGATCGTTCGCCTGCCAGAGGAGGTAGACCGCCGCTTCCCCGTCCCCGTTTTCATCTTCGACGGTGGTGCCCACCGTGAAAAGGACTTCCTCGAGGCTCTGTCCGCCAAGGGGAAGGGCCATCCCCATGATGGCGCAAAACGTGAGAAGGCGGGCGAAAGGCGTTTGGCGGCGTTTCATTTGTTCGGATAAAGTTTCCATGATTGTTCCCCTTCGTTTGGGCTTAGAGGTCCACATCCCAGCTGTTGTCCTGGAAGGTGACGGTGGCGGTTTTGCCGAATTTCACGCAGAGGGGACAGGGACCGGCGCTGCCACTGAGGCGGCCTTTCCCCCGGAAGGAAAGTTCCCCGCTCTGGACGAGGCCGATGAGGGTGACTTCTCCCTTGATGGAAACGATGCAAAGGGCCTCCCCGCTGGCGGAAGCGTAGATCTTCCCGCCGAGGGTGTTGCCCTCGACAAAATAGAAGGCGCCCGCCCCCACGCCCGCGCTGATGCGGAACATGCAGGTGGCCGGAATCCCGAGGGCCGCCTCCGAGACCGGAATGTGGCATTCGCCGTAAACGTAGACGCCGGTGAAGGTCGGGCTCGGTTCACCGAGGACTTCGGCCACATCCTCATCGACCAGCAACAGCGGATCAAGGGAACAGGTCTGCCCGAAGTAAATTCCGCCGAAAGCCTCGTATCCATTAAAGGCTACACCCAGTTTGGCCGCGAGGTAGTTCTCCGAGGCCCCGAACATAAGGGCCGCTCCCATATCGGTGATCTTGAACGATTCGAAACTGATCTCGCCGTCAGTCAGCTCAAAGGAGCCGCCCATACCGAGGAGGCGGAAACTCGGATTGCTTTGGAACATGAACTTGCCTTCGATGCTGACGCGCAGGTCCGGCGAGAGCCAGTCTGCCGGCACGTCCGTGGCCCCCACCGTGACTTCGGTAGCGGGCGCGTCCGGCGTTCCCGGGCTGCAGGTGTCGTTGCCCTCCGAATCGAGCTGCTTGATGGTGAGGTAACCTTTCAGCTCCAGTTCGTCCGGGACCATCAGCTGCAGGTACAGGTCGATGTGCAGCAGACGCAGGGAGTCCCCGTTGAACTTGCCGTACCCGTCAAGCTGACCCGCGCCCATGACGGAATCAATGTCGCCGAGGAACCCGTTGATTTCCTCGTCCACATCCGACAGCAGCTCCGAGACAAGATCGCTCGTCACCTCGTTGATTTCCGCGAAGACCTGGCTGATGGCCCCGTTGATCGCCGCATCCACATCATACAGGTGCTGCTTCAGCGTGACCTGGATCTGCGCGACGAGGTTGCTCGCGTAGAAATTGTCTTTGATGATCTGCCGGAAGCGTTCTTTCACGTCTTCTTCGGCCGTATCCAGAAATTCCTGCGAGTTCTGCACCGTGGCGACGAAGTTTTCGATCTCGAGGGCGATATCGTCGAGCATGGTGGAAATCTCGTCGGAGGCGCCCTCGGCCTTTTCCACAATGGTCTGGATCTCCTGCAGGAGATCGCCCGCGGGTTCCAAGGCGGTCCGCACGTCGCGCACGACCGTGCGCAGGTCTGTCAGGACCGCGACAAGCTGATCGATGGTCGGCTTGGCCTCCTCGAAGAGATTATTGAGGCGGCTGTTCAGGTCCTCCACCGCGCCGGAAAGGAGCGTGTTGAGTTCACTGCTGAGGTCCGGCGCCAACTCGGCGAGCAACATCTCCACGAGGGGCACGAGAATCTCAAAATCCCCGTTGATATCCTTGGCGAGGAAGGCTGCAAAGTCGGGCGGGACCCCGCCGGGATCCGGAATGATGTCGCCGGACCCGTCGGTCCATGTGCCCTCGATGATCGCAGTCAGTCCCAGATCAATTTGTTCCAGCCGCTCGTCGATTTCATTGAAGAGAGAATTGGCCGTGCCCGTCGCATCCCCGATGTCCTCGATCATCGACTGCAGGTTGTTGGCGTCGTTGCGCAGGCTGTCGAGTACCGCCGTGTTCACATCGAAGGTCTCGAGGTTGTTGTTATCGGCGGCGTCCTTCAGCTTCTGGAACAGCGGTTCGATGACGTTGGTCTCCACATCGGTGAAAAAGTCCTCATACATGGCGTCCATGCGGTCGGAGAGCATCTCCGCCATGTCGTCGATCCCCTCCTCGATGGCACCCACGACCGGTTCCTTGGCCGCCATCAACATGGCCTGGTAGGCGCCGGTGGCCTCCCCGATCTCGTTGATGACGAAATTGGTGATGTTGACCGTGGGCATGCCTTCGTAGGTCACCCCGACGGTCAATTCGGCCGTTTCCGCGCTCAGGTAGTCGAGGTTGTGCTCGGCGGAGAGAACGAGAAGATCGGCGCTCTGCGGCTCGTAGGCCTTGAAGGAGCGCGTGCTGTCGTTCCATTGCAGCGGGTAGTCGAAATTAATGACACCGAGCCAGCTCTGCTTCGCGTGGACGAGATACGGCGTGGGGTCGCCGCCATGGTCCCCGGCGTTGCGGTAGACGGCCCATGCCTCGCCGGCCGGAAATCCGGTGTTGTCGCTGTCGAATGCCTGCGTGTTGAAAAAGGTGTTACTGCCTTCGCTCCAGCCGCCCATGAGCCGGATGGGGACGGCCTGGCTCGGGCCCGGATTGCGCGGGCTGGTCTGCATGTGCACTTCGAGGTCCTCGAAAAAGGCAACGTCGAGTTTGCCGGCGAAATTCAGCAGGCCGGCGCCCTCGGTCTGATCCTCCGCCCCGTCGTAGGCGTTGTAGTAGGCATGGGTAACCGGGGAGAGCTGGTACAACTCCGTTTCCGTCTGTCCGGGGTCGCTGGAATCGGTCTGGCGCGTCGGGCCTTCGAAGCTGACCACCGACGGCAGCTGCAGGCGTGAATCTTCGTTCAGGGTCGAGGTCGAAGGCACCATGAGGCGACCGTTGGGCCGGAAGCCGAGGGTGCCGTACAGGGGCGCATTCACGTACGCCGCTTCCGCGGCGACCCCGGCGAGCAGAAAGGTATCGGCGTTGGGATTACAGCCGTCCTCGGATTCGAAGTCGAGGGTGAGGATCTCGATGTTCGCGAGCCAGTAGCGCATGATCTGCGGATTCGGACCCGACGGTGTCTTGATGGAATCCAGCCCGCCCCGGCAGGTGAAGAGCATTTCCTCGAAGGCCTGCACAAAGTCCGAGGGATAGGGCAGGTTGATGATCCCGTCGGTGCGCGATTCCTCCGGCTCGTTATGGATGTAGCTCAGGCCGTACTGCGAGAAGCCGAGGTTGTAGCCGTAGAGTTCCAGTTCGGAAGGAAAGCTTCCGTTCACGGCCTCCTGGATCCCCGTCAAACCGGCCGGGCGCACGTAGTATTTACAGCGTCCGGTCAGCTCGTAATCCGCCACTTCCCCCGCGAGGATGGCGGTCGCCTCGAAATCCCCCGCCGTCTCCGTGCGATAGTTGAAGCCGGCGTAATCGGCGAGCCCGAGATCGTAGGCTGCCGTCTCCGGGCGCTCCACGCCGGTGGCCGGATCGACAGCATCGAATCCCGTGAAATGAATATATCCCGGACCGTCCCACGGATCATGCCCCTGGTCGCCGCGGACAAAGGTTCCCGGCATGTGGAAGGCGGTGCGGGTGAACGCCGTGTTCACCGTCTGGTGGAAATTGCCGCTGTCCTCGATGTAGCCCCATGCGAGGATATTCGATGCGCCACCGGAAGTGACGACGTCCCCGGCCGCCACCAAGCCGCCGTCGGCGGTGAAGCGCAATACATCCGAATCCGGCTGCATGCGCATGGTCTGGTTGAGCACCCCGGCGCCGCAGTCGCCGCCGAGGCAGGCCTGATTGTAGCGGGTTTCCAGCACATTGACGCCGTCGAGGACGCTGTTATTGCTGTCTACGACATCCGTATCGACGGAAAGAATACCGGAGTTGAAGTCGATCGCCGTGTCGTATGGGAAATGGGTGAAAAAGAGGTGCCCGCCCAGCTGGAAGGACGCGGTCAGGCGCGCGTCCCCGACCGGGCCCGCCACCACTTTGACCGCCGATCCGTCAAGCCCGACAAGGCCGCGGTAATAATGCTCGTTCGAGCGCTTGAAGGAATCCTCCGGGGCCACCGGGGCCGCTTCAAGGGCGGCGAGGTCCGCCTCGCGGCTGTAAAGGGCGCCCCCGGTCAGAGAGACCGCCTGCACGACCCCGTCCCCGAGGATCCATTCAAGGCCGCCCGCTTCCATCAGCACGGGCTTGCTCTCTTCGGCGAGATAGAGGTTGCCGCTGAAGGGCGTGAAGACGAGGCTGGCGACGGTCGGCGCCAGCGTCTGTCCGAGATCGACCGCCGAAAAATCGATGTCTCCGTACAGCCGGAAATCACCGCTGGAGCTTTGCGTCCAACCCATGCCGGTGGGCAGGAGAACCTCGAGGTCCGCCGTCAGTCCCTGCGTGTGCGAAAGCTGGTGCCCGGTCCGCCAGAAGCGGATGCCGTTCACCGTTCCCTCGTCCGGCGTCGAGGGGGGATTCAAGGTTATCGGCCCCGTCGGGCTGACCACGCGGGCCGTGCCGTCGTTCTCGACGCGGACGCGCAGGCTGTCCGGGCCGTAAGTGTAGCCACTCGCTCCCGCCAGGTGCCCCTCCGCGCCGTTCAGGTCCGTGATCAGGTAGGTCGGAAACACGCCGACAATGGAGGACTCCGCGAGGTTGGTGAAATTCTCCAGCACCGTGTCGATGTCGTCAAAGGCGAGATCGCCGCTGAAATGCAGCAGGCGCTCGTCGGTCGTTTGCAGCGAATTCCCCGTGCGGAAGGT
>JAAAOD010000006.1 GCA_009908535.1 Verrucomicrobiota bacterium | reverse complement strand
TCAGCAAAGGGGTGTGGATGGAGACGGCGTGGCAGTCGCGGAAGAGGGTCTCGCGGCTGACCAGCACGATCTCTTCCCTGGCCGCTTCCTCCCGGGAGAGGTAGGGATCCCAGACAAAAAACCTCAGGGTCGAAGGCGCGGAGGCGGTCCCGGAGAATACGGGCGATCGCGCCGTAGGAAACCAGCCCGACGCGCGAGCGGTAGTTGCCGGGATAGGCCTGGCGGTTGGTCGCGTGGTAATGCCGCCAATCGGCAAGGCTGCGCACCCGGAGACGGGAAATGCCTTTCAAGTGAAGCAGGATTTGCGCAAGGGCGAATTCCGCCACGGGAACGGCATTGGCCCGGGCACCGGTGAAGACGCGGATGCCTTTCCGGAAAAATGCGTCGCTGAGCAACGCCTTCACCGAACCCGCGCCGTAGAAGAGGACCTTCAGGTTGGGAAGGCGTTCCAGGACTTCGGGGGTCAACGAAGGCATTCCCCATGTGCCGAACAGCACCTCCGTCTCCTCCGGCCATTCCACCGGTTCCTTTTTCGGCTCGCCCGCTTCGGGCCAGGGAAGCAGGAACTCAACCTTGCGGGAAAGGCTGGCTCGGGTCTCTTGGTCGTAAACGAGGGCGAGGTTGTCGGCATTCCCAGCCGGAATCGCCTTCAAAGGCGGCGGGGAATTCACTTTTCCTCATCAAGATGCAACCGCGGAAAGAGGATCGTCTTCTCCGCGAGGGTCCGCCCCTTCAGGCGCTCGCCCCACGCAAGGTGGCCCTCCCAGGTCGCCGGGGTCGCCTCTCCAAGAAGACCGAGTACACGACCGGCGATCTCCGGCATGACCGGAAGGAGAACATGCGTCGCGAGCCGCAGGCCCTCGGCGAGTTGGGTCAGCGAGGTACCCAGTAGTTCGCGGTCGCGGGCGTCCCCCGATTTGGCGAGTTTCCAGGGCGCACGGATTTCCGCGTAGCGGTTGAGCTTGGTGATGAAGCCAACCGTTTTCTCCATCGCGAGATGGAACTGAAACTCTTCGTAGGCGGAGAGGATCTCGCGCCGCGCCTCCTCCCAGTCCGCCTTGAGGCTGCGCTCCGGATCCTCCTCGACGGTCGCTCCGGGCAGGCCGTCGGGACAATGGCGTCCCGCGAGGTTGAGCAGGCGGCTGACGAGATTGCCGAGGTTGTTGGCAAGGTCGGCACTGTACCGGCCCGCGAAAAGTTCGAGCGTGAAATCGCTGTCCTGGCCGACGCTCATCTCGCGCGTGAGGAAATAGCGCAGCGGATCCGCGCCGTAGGTCTCGCTGAATTCGATCGGGTCGATTTTAAGCCCTGTGCTTTTCGACATCTTCTGTCCGCCGACGTGCCACCAGCCGTGCACGAGGAGCGCCTTCGGGGGCTCCACGCCGATCGCCTTCAACATCGCCGGCCAGTAGACCGAATGCGAAGGAACGAGGATATCCTTTCCAATGACATGGTAGTCGGCGGGCCAATACGTCGAAAAACCGTCCTTCCCGTAGCCAACCCCGGAGATGTAGTTGATGAGCGCGTCAAACCAGACGTAGGTCACGTACTCCTCGTCGAAGGGCATCGGGATTCCCCAGGAAAGGCGCGCCTTCGGTCGGGAGATGCAGAGATCGTTCACCGGTTCCTCAAGGAAGGCGAGGACCTGACGCTGGCGGAAGGCCGGAACCACGAAGCGGTTGTTCTTCAGGTAATCGACGAGCCATTCCTGATACTTGCCGAGGCGGAAGAAATAATTCTCCTCCTCGATCTCGATGACCTCGCCATACAATTCCGGCCAGCTTCCGTCCTCCAGTTGTTCCTTTTCGAGGATGAACTGTTCCTGGCGGACCGAATAAAACCCTCTGTAGCTGCCCTTGTAGATTTCCCCGCGGTCGTACAAGTCCTGCAGGATCGCCTGCACCACCTTCTGATGACGGTCCTCGGTCGTGCGAATGAAATCGTCGTTGGAAATATTCAGCTTCCGGCACAATTCAACGAAGCGCGGCGCCAGCTCCTCCGTAAGTTCGCGGGGCGACTTGCCCAGCTTTTCCGCCGTCTGTGTGACCTTCTGTCCGTGCTCGTCGATCCCGGTGAGAAAATGGACCTCGTCCCCCGCGAGGCGGCGGTAGCGGGCGACGACATCGGTCAGGACCTTCTCATAGGCGTGGCCGAGGTGAGGTTGGCCATTCGCGTAATCGATGGCGGTGGTGATGTAGAATTTCTTCATCGGTCAAATGGGTTCCCGCATGAGCGACGGCAACGTCGGTTGACGCGGAAGGGAAATCCGCACTTTGCGCCGCCGTTCCCACCCGTCAACCCCCCAAATCCCACCGTGGCCCGGGCGCCCTCATTTGGTTTGCCTGCATCCGCACGGTGGTGAAGGTGGAAACCATGGACGAGAAGAAGCAGGCCACCTGGGGCGGACGCTTTGCCGAAGAACCCGCCGAACGCATGATCCGCTTCGGCGAATCGGTCTCCTTTGATGCCCGCCTCGCCCCGTACGACATTCGCGGAAGCAAGGCCCACGCGCGCATGCTCGGGCACGTCGGCATTCTGGAAGCAGAGGAAGTGGACGCGATCTGCCGGGGGCTCGACGGAGTGGAAAAGGAGATCGCGAACGGCGATTTTACGTGGGACCCCGCCCTTGAGGATGTCCACATGAATATCGAACAGGTCCTGACCGCGCGCGTTCCCGCCGCCGCGAAGCTCCATACCGCGCGCAGCCGCAACGACCAGATCGCCACCGACATGCGGCTCTGGTTTCGCGACGCCCTCGCCGAACTGCGCGCGGCCGCCGGCACCGCCATGTCCGCGCTCCTCGACCTTGCCGATGCCAACCGGGGGGTCGCCATTCCCGGTTATACGCACCTGCAACGGGCCCAGCCGGTCTCCCTCGCCCATCACCTTCTCGCCTATGTCGAGATGTTCGGGCGCGACCGGGAGCGGCTGGCAGAAACCGCCCGCCGCGCCAACGTCTGTCCCCTCGGTAGCGGCGCCATCGCGGGCACCACCCTGCCCATCGACCGCGCCTTTGTCGCCCGCGAGCTGGGCTTTGTGGACGAAAAAGGCGAGCCCCGCCTGACCGGGAATTCCATGGATGCCGTCGCCGACCGCGACCTCTTCATCGAGTTCGCGAACAACTGTGCCCTCATCGCGACCCACCTTTCCCGCATTGCCGAGGACCTCATCCTCTGGAGCAGCCGTGAGTTCGGCTTCGCGCGCCTGCCGGACGCTTATGCCACCGGTTCGAGCCTCATGCCGCAGAAAAAGAACCCCGATTCGCTCGAACTGATCCGGGGCAAATGCGCGCGCGTCATGGGCGCCGTTTCCTCCCTCCTTACCCTCGTCAAGGGCCTTCCCCTCACCTACAACCGCGACTTGCAGGAAGACAAGCTGCCGGTCTTCGAGGCCCACGCCCTCGCCGTCGATTCCCTCCTCGTCCTCGAAGGCCTGGTCAGGGGGCTTGAAATCGAACCGGATGCCTGCCGCGCCGCCGTCGACGATCCGCTCCTTCTCGCCACCGATCTCGTCGACTACCTCGTCGCCAAAAAGGTGCCCTTCCGCAAGGCCCACCACTACGTCGGCGAACTCGTCGCCCTCGCCGAGACCTCCCGATGCCCCCTCAACGAACTGCCCCTCGCCGAGGCGCAGACGGTCTGTCCGGAACTGAAAAAGGACTGGACGGAAGTCTTCTCCGTCCCCCGCGCCCTTGCCATGCGCGAGCGTCCCGGCATGCCCGGTCCCGAACAGATCGCGGCGCGCCTGCGCCACTGGCGCGGCCTTCTCGCCTGAAGAACAGGCGACGGGGTCAGACCGTGGATTTTGGCATATGCCAAAATCCACGGTCTGACCCCCTTCCTTTTTCTTGACCTCCGGTCGTCTCCGGCCTCCTTATTGGCAATATGTTGTCAATAAGAAGAAAAAGAGGCTGCCCTCTGGGAGCGATGGTTCTGTCCCTGGGAGCGGTTCTACCGTTGGCGGGGCAGAGCGCCCTGGTAGATTTCGGGAGCTTTTCCCTTGCGGGGGAGAGCTATTTCCAGGTGGATCCGCCGCCGGGCGGGGACGGGGGGAGCGCGACGCTGGAGGCAAGCGGGGTGGAGCTGCCGCACACGACGCCGTCGTGGGGGGGCTTCAGCGCCTTCACGGTCTCGAACCGGACGGACACGACAACGCCGGGCTTCGGGAATGCGGGCAGCGCCATCACGGGCGGCGGTTTCGGGGATGCGAACTACGCGGTCGGCTACATTGACGGGGGAAGCCTATCGCTGCAGTTCACGCAGGCGGGCGGGGTAGTACCGGACACCATGCGGGTGACGAACACGACCTACGCGGCCCTCTCGATGCGGGACGGGGACGCCTTTGCGAAGAAGTTCGGCGGGGCGGACGGGAGCGATCCGGATTACTTCCGCCTGACCATTGAAGGGCTTGATGCGACGGCGGCGGTGACCGGGACGGTGGAATTTTATCTGGCCGACTACCGCTTCGCGGACGACGCCCGGGACACCATTGTCGAGACGTGGGAGGAGGTGGACCTGAGCGCCCTGGGGAGCGGGGTGGCGGAACTGCGGTTCAGCCTGGACTCCAGCGACGTGGGCCAGTTCGGCATGAACACGCCCTCTTATTTCGCCATGGACGACCTCGCCTTCGCGGCGGTTCCGGAACCGTCGGTCATCGCGGTGCTGGCCGGGGTTGCGGCGCTGGGCGTGGTTGCGGGCCGACGCTTGCGCCGTCGCTGCGGTTGACAAACGTCGGTCGGCGTCGATGAAAGAAAAGGTCTGCCGGGCAAACCGGCGGGCCTTTTTCATGCGTCGCCAACAAATCAAACGCGAAACGGACCTGCAGATCATCACGCAGTGGGTCCCGGAAGAGTCCTCGGTCCTCGACCTTGGTTGCGGGCGCGGCATTCTGCTGGAACACCTGCAGCGCCACCGCAAGGCCCGGGTCGTGGGGGTGGACGCGCAACTGGAGAAAGTGCAATCCTGTGTGAAGCGGGCGGTTCCTGTTTACCACGGCGATATCGAGGCTTTTCTTGAGGTTTTCCCGGAGGGCGCCTTCGACTGGGTGGTTCTCTCGCGGACCCTGCCGGAGCTGCGGGAGCCGGGAAACCTCATTCGCAAAGCCCTGCGCGTCGGTCGCAACCTTGCCGTCGGCTTCATCAATTACGGTTACTGGCTCAACCGCTGGCATGCGGTCCGCCATGGAACGCGCCCGGTGAATGAAGTCTTTCCGCAGTCGTGGGACAAAGGTGCTCCCGACAATCCGGTCACGGTCAATGGATTCCGGCACTTTGTCGCCGAGGAGGGCCTGACCATCGAGCGAGCCGTCTATCTCAGGGGTGACTGGAAGCATCCGGTCAGTGTTCTGCCGAACCTCACCGCCGGCTACGCCCTGTACCACCTGCGGTCCTGAAAATTCCCTTCGCGCTTGGGGTTGCCAAAGAGGGCGAGGCGGCTTAGCACATGCGGATGATGAAACGACTTCTCCCACTAACACTCGCGCTTCTTTTCGGCACCCTGAACCTGCAGGCCTTCTCCTTTTTCGGCCTTTTCGGAGGGGACGAGGAGGAGGAACGTCCCGTTGAGGAGCAAAGCTCCCCGGCCTCCCCGGAGGAAGCGGCCACCGAGGCCACCGCTGAAAGCAACCTCCCCGGATTCTCTTTCGATTTCGCCAAGGACCAGCTGACGAAAGCCTTTTCGGACGCCAAACCAGAGGCGCAATCCCTTCTCGACAACGCGATGTCCTCCTTCACTGAGGGGAATGACCTGCCCTTTCTGAAGCACCTGAAGAAACTGAAGGGGCTGGATCTGACTGCGAGCCAGAAAGCGGCCCTCGGCGCGGTGAAGAACGACCTCATGGCCGCCGTGCTGCAGCGTAATTTCACTTTTGATGAAACCCGTGCCAATGACAACGTGCAGGAAGGCGTGGAAGCCCTGCGCTCCGGGAACCTCGACGGCGTGAAATCGTCCTTTTCCGATCTGCGGGAAAACGTGTCCCTGAGCAAGGAACAGAGCTCGATGCTCGACCTTATCACCGAGACCGCGCCCTCCATGCTCTCTTCCTCCATGAAATCGCTTCTCCCCTGAAGCCCCCGGCGGTCCTGAGCCGCCCGCCTGCGCCATGAACTCGGGCCCGCTCCCCCCCGCGCCGGACTGGTCGAAA